>NZ_JBHSQJ010000138.1:0-102888 GCF_042658505.1 Streptacidiphilus monticola
CCCTCGGCGCCCTCGGGGGACGCGGAGGGCGATGGCGCTGCGGGCGGGAGCGGGGAGCCCGGTTCGGAGGACGAGCGTGAGCGTGGAGGTGGGGCGTGAGTGCCTGGGAGGCGCTGCTGCGCTGTGTCGTCGTGCTCGTCGGGTTCCTGGTGTTCCCGCTCGTCATCGGGCAGATGGAGCACAAGGTGATGGGCCACATGCAGGGCCGTCTCGGCCCCATGTACGCCGGCGGCTTCCACGGCTGGGCCCAACTCGTCGCCGACGGCGTCAAGTTCGCGCAGAAGGAGGACATCGTCCCCGCTGACGCGGACCGGAAGGTGTTCCAGCTCGCGCCCGCCGTCGCTCTCCTGCCGTACCTCCTGGTGCTGATCGCGATTCCGGTCGGGCCCAGCGACAGCTGGGTGGGGCAGATCGTCGACGCCGGTCTCTTCTACGTCCTCGCGGTGATGGGCGTGGGCGTCCTCGGCTCCCTCATGGGCGGTTGGGCGTCGGCCAACAAGTACTCCCTCCTCGGCGCGCTGCGCTCCGCCGCCCAGCTGATGGCGTACGAGCTGCCGATGCTGATCGCCGGGGCCTCCGTGGCCATGGCCGCGGGCACGGTGTCGCTCGCGGGCATCCTCGGCGGGTTCCACTGGTGGTGGATCCCCTGGCAGATCATCGGCGGCTTCGTCTTCTTCACCGCTGGCCTCGCCGAGCTCCAGCGGCCGCCGTTCGACATGCCGGTGGCCGACTCCGAGATCATCTTCGGTGCCTACACCGAGTACACCGGGCTCCGCTTCGCCATGTTCCTGCTGGCGGAGTACGCGGGCATCCTCGTCCTCTGCCTGCTCACCTCCGTCCTCTTCCTGGGTGGTTGGCACGGCCCGCTCGCGGGCTCGCTCGGCTGGCTGTGGACGCTGCTGAAGACCTTCGCCCTCGCCTTCGTGGTCATCTGGCTCCGCGTCACCTACCCGCGGCTGCGCGAGGACCAGCTGATGCGCTTCGCCTGGACCGTCCTCATCCCGCTGTCCCTGCTGCAGCTCGCGCTGACCGGCATCGTCAAGGTGGTGATCTCGTAGTGTCCGTTCCCGGCCGCGGCCTGGCCAAGGGCCTCGCCGTCACCCTGCGGACGATGACCCGGAAGAGCGTCACGGCGCAGTACCCCGACGTCCAGCCGGAGTTGCCGCCGCGCTCACGCGGCGTCATCGCGCTGCTGGAGGAGAACTGCACCGTCTGCATGCTCTGCGCACGCGAGTGCCCGGACTGGTGCATCTACATCGACTCCCACAAGGAGACGCTGCCTGCGGTCGAGCCGAACGCCCGTGCCCGGACGCGCAACGTGCTGGACCGGTTCGCGATCGACTTCTCGCTCTGCATGTACTGCGGCATCTGCATCGAGGTCTGTCCTTTCGACGCGCTGTTCTGGTCGCCGGAGTTCGAGTACGCGGAGGAGGACATCCATGACCTCACCCACGAGCGCGAGCGGTTGCGCGAGTGGATGTGGACCGTGCCGGCCCCGCCCGCGCTGGACCCGTCCGCGGAGGAGCCGAAGGAGATCGCCGCCGCGCGCAAGGCTGCCGAGAAGGCCGCCGCGGCGGAGGCAGCCGCCCGGGCTGCTGCTGCCGCGGCCGCGGACGCCGATGGCGAGGCAGGCGCCGGTGCCGATGCCGGAACCGACGCCCCCGGCTCCTCCGAGGGGGACGCGTGATCCTCATGCCGACCCCCGGCGCAGCCGCCGGCTCCGCCGGCCACTCCCTCGCCGTGTCTGCTCTTGCCGCCCACGGATTCCTCTCGCCTACCGGTGTCGAGATCGTCTTCGTGCTGGTCGGTCTCGCGGTTCTCGGCGCGGCGCTGCTGACGGTGACCACCCGTCAACTCGTCCACGCCGCCCTGTGGCTGGTGGTCGCCCTGGGCGGGCTGGCCGTCGAGTACCTGCTGCTGACGGCCGAGTTCGTGGCCTGGGTGCAGGTGCTGATCTACCTCGGATCGGTCGTCGTGCTGGTGCTCTTCGGGCTGATGCTGACCAAGGCGCCCATCGGGGCCTCGCCGGACGCGGATTCGGGCAACCGCTGGGTCGCCCTCGCGGTGGCCGCTGCGACCGCCGCGACGCTGGTCACCCTGGTCGTCGACGGCTTCCGATCGACCTGGATCGACCTGTCGACCACCGGCGGCGGCAGCACCTCCGCCAACGGCGAGACGCTGTTCCGCTACTGGGTGCTGCCCTTCGAAGCCCTGTCCGTGCTGCTGCTGGCCGCCCTGGTCGGCGCGGTGGTCCTGTCGCGTCGCCGCTCCGGGGAGCGCTGAACCGATGCATCTCGTCTATCCCGTCGTCCTCTCCTCCCTGCTCTTCGCCATCGGCGTCTACGGTGTGCTCGCCCGCCGCAACGCGATCCTGGTGCTGATGGCCGTCGAGCTGATGCTCAGCGCGGTCAACCTCAACCTGGTCGCCTTCGACGTCTGGCTGCGCGACAAGCTGCATGCCGGGCAGGCACTGACGCTGTTCACCATCACCATCGCCGCCGCCGAGATCGGGCTTGGGCTGGCCATCGTGCTGATGGTCTTCCGCAACCGCGGGAGCACCGACGTGGACCGCTTGCGCGAGCTCGCCGACGCCGACGGCCGCAGCCTGTTCGCCTCCGGGACCGACCCCGCCGACGCGGCTGACGACGCGTCAGGCTCCGAAGCAGCCGACACCGCCGGGAAGAAGGCCGCCGTCGCATGACCGTCACCCTGGCCGCCCTCGTCCCGCTGCTGCCCTTCCTCGGCGCGCTCGGCGGGCTCGCCTCCGACCGCCGTGCCCCCGGCCTGGTCCGCCCGCTCGCCGTGCTGCCGACGCTGGCGGCCGCCGTGCTCGCGGTCGTCGTCGCCGTCCAGCTCGGCGCCGGGCGCCACCTCGACGCGGCTCACCGGCTCGCGCCGACCGGTAGCGTGCCCGTCGACCTGGCCCTGCACCTGGACGGCATCGCCGTCCTACTCGCCGTCCTGGTCGGTGTGGTGGCGACCTGCGTGCAGGTCTATTCGATCTCCTACCTGCGCGAGGACCCGCGTTATCCGTCCTACGCCGCGCTGGTCTCCCTGTTCACCGCTGCGATGCTGCTGGTCGTCTACTCGGGCGACCTGATCGTGCTGCTGACGGGCTGGGAGGTCATGGGCATCTGCTCGTACTTCCTGGTCGGGCACCACTGGGAGACCCGGGACGCCCGCAGCGCGTCGATCAAGGCCTTCCTGGTCACGAAGCTGGGAGACGTGCCGTTCCTCTTCGGCATCTTCGTGCTGGCTGGGGACGCCGGGACGTTCCGGATCAGCGGGGTGCTGGACGCGGCGGCCGCGGGCCGACTGCACCATGCCACCCTGGCGGCGCTGCTGCTGCTGTGCGGCGTGGCGGGCAAGTCCGCCCAGTTCCCGCTGCACACCTGGCTCCCGGACGCGATGGCCGGCCCGACCCCGGTCTCCGCGCTGATCCACGCGGCCACCATGGTCGCCGCGGGCGTCTACCTGGTCGCCCGGCTGCTGCCGGTGTTCCTGCTGTCCACCGCGGCGCTCGCCGTGCTGGGCGTGATGGCGGCGGTCACCATGGTCGGCTCGGCACTCTGCGCGCTGGCGCAGGACGACATCAAGCGGGTGCTCGCCTACTCGACGGTCGGTCAGCTCGGCTACATGTCGGGCGCGTTGGCCGTCGGCGACCGCGACGCGGCGCTGTTCCACCTGATCACGCACGGCGCCTTCAAGGCGCTGCTGTTCCTGGCCGCGGGCTCGGTCATCCACGCCGCGCACACCAACTCGCTCGCCGCCATGTCCCGGATGGACGGGCTGCGCAAGCGCGTGCCCGACGCCTACTGGACGATGACCATCGGCCTGCTCGCCCTGGCGGGCATCCCGCCCTTCTCCGGCTTCTTCAGCAAGGAGTCGGTGCTCGGGGCGGCCGAACACGCCGCCACCGGGGACGCGTTGACGCACGGTCAGGGAGCTGCCTCGGCCGTGCCCTGCTGGCTCGGCTGGCTGGTGCTGGTGGCCGGGCTGCTCACCGCGCTGCTCACCGCCGCCTACGCGACCAGGCTCTGGCTGCTGGCCTTCCGCGGCCCGAGCGTCCGCCCCGCGATCGCCCTCCCGGCCGACGCCCACGGCTCCACCGGGGCCATGTCGCTGGTGCTCTGGCTGCTCGCGGTGCCCGCCCTCGCGCTCGGCGTGGTGGGCCTGCGGGACGACTGGCTGCCCGCGTTCCTCGATGGGAACGCCGCCGAGTTCCGCCCGGCACTGAGCACCTCCCTGCTGGGCGTGGGACTGGCCGTCGTCGGCTGCGCCGTGATGGCCGTCGCCTGGCGCGTCGCGGTGCGCCGGGAGGTCGCCGTCGCTGCGGGCCGAGCGACGCAGGGCGCCTCCGCGGTCCAGGAGGCCGCGGTGCCACCGGAGTTGGAGGCCCGCCCCGGAGAGACGCCCGCCGACCTCGCTCCCGCGCTGGCGGCCGAGACCGCGGCTTCGCTGGCGGAGGCGGAAGCGGCGGTGCCGACGCCCTCGCCCGCGCACCTGCTGCTCGGGCCGCTGCTCGGCCCGGCGGCCCGCGGCTTCGGCATCGACCGGCTCTACCAGCTCGCCTTCGTGCTGCCCACCGAGAATGCCGCCCGACTGGTCCGCTTCCTGGACGCGCAGGTCGTGGAGACGTACGTACGCGGCGCGGCCGGGAGCGCCGGACTGCTCGGCCGACTGGTCCGCCGGGCCCAGAACGGCAACGCCCAGGGCTACCTGAGCGCACTGTTCGCCGGGGTCGTCGTGCTCGCCGTCGTGGTGGCGGTGGCCTGGTGACCGCACGTCGCACCGCATGCCAGCCGAGCCGCCGTCAGGCCGCCCGCCGCTGTTCCCGCTTCCTCCCCAGTGCCACGGAGGCCGCCCGATGAACGTCCTCCTGATCGCGCTGCTGGCGCTGCCGCTGGTCGGCGCGCTGCTGACGCTCGCCCCGGGCCTGCTCGGCACCGCCGGGGCGGGTGCCGGAGGCGGCTCGGGCGAGCCCGGTGACACCGGCGGCGGGAGCTCCGACCAGGTCGGCCGCCGCTGGCTCCGGCTGGGCGCCGTCGTCACGGGTGCGGACCTGGTGCTGGCGATCGCCCTGGCCGCAGGCTTCGACCGTGACCACACCGCGCGGATGCAGGCCGTCACCGACCTGAACTGGATCCCTGCGGTCAACGTCCGCTTCCACCTGGGCGTGGACGGCATCTCGCTGCCGCTGCTGCTGCTGACGGCGCTGCTGACCTTCCTCTGCGCGCTGTACTCGCTGTGGAGGCTGCCGGCGGGGCCCGGCCCACGCGCATGGACCGGCCTGCTGCTCCTGCTGGAGACCGGCATGCTGGGCACCTTCGCCGTGCTCGACCTGGTGCTGTTCTTCCTGGCCTTCGAGATCGTGCTGGTCCCCATGTACTTCCTCATCGCCCGCTGGGGCGGCGAGGGACGAGGCCCCGCTGCGTACCGCTTCATCCTGTACACCCTCCTCGGTTCCGCGGTGATGCTGCTCGGCTTCCTGTTGATCGGGATCAAGGCGGGCACCTTCGACATGACGGTGCTCGCCCACCGGCACGGGGCCGGTCTGTCGCACCAGACACAGGTGCTGGCGGTGCTGGCCATCGGCATCGGACTCGCCGTCAAGGCGCCGATGTTCCCCTTCCACAGCTGGCTGCCCGACGCCCACACGGCCGCCCCCACCGCCGGATCGGTGCTGCTGGCCGGCGTCCTGCTGAAGATGGGCACCTACGGCTTCGTCCGAGTGCTGCTCCCGGTCGCCCCCGACGGGATGCACACCTTCGCGCCCTACCTCGGCGCTCTCGCGGCCGTCGGCATCGTCTACGGCTCGCTCGCCTGCCTGGCCCTGGTCCGCCCGGGAGCCAGGGGGGACCTGAAGCGCCTGATCGCCTTCTCCTCCGTCGGCCACATGGGCTTCGTGCTGCTCGGCATCGCCACGCTGACCAGCACCGGGGTCAACGGCGCGCTCTTCGCCAACATCGGCCACGGCCTGATCACCGGCCTGCTCTTCTTCCTGGTCGGCGCAATCAAGGACCGCTACGGCACGGCCGACCTGGACCGGCTCGCCGGGACCACCGGCGCCGCCCTCTACGGCCGCGCCCCCCGCCTGGGCGCGCTGCTCGCCTTCGGCGCCGTGGCGAGCCTGGGCTTGCCCGGCCTCGCCGGGTTCTGGGGCGAACTCCTCGCCATGTTCGGGGCGTTCCGACCCGCGGCCGGTCTGGACAGGTCGGCCTTCCTGGTCTTCATGACCCTGGCCGGCCTGGGCACCCTGCTGACCGCCGGCTACCTCCTCAACGTCGTCCGGCGGGTCTGCATGGGAGACCCCGCCCGAACGGGCACCGGCGCACCGGACCTGACGCCGGGTCAGCCCGCACGCCCGGGAACCGTCGGTGCCGCCGGCGCCGGTGGAGCGAACGGCAACCCCGCCGGCATCGCCGACGTCCACGGCTACGAGGCCGCCACCTGGGCCCCGCTCGCCGCCCTCACCGTCCTCGCCGGGCTCTGGCCGGCCGTGCTCCTCGGCCTCAGCAACCCCGCCGTCAAGGCCCTGCTCGGAGGCAGCTGAGCCATGACCCACGCGCTCGACACGCTGAACCTGACGACCCCTCTGGCCGTCGCCCACTCCGGGCAGTTGATCCAGTCCGTCGACTGGCTCGCCATCGCCCCGCCGCTGATCGCGGCCGCCGCCGCGCTGGTCGTCCTGGTCGCCGACCTCTTCCTGCCGACGGCCCGGAAGCCGGTCCTTGGCCTGCTGAGCATCGCGGGCCTCGCCCTGGCCCTGCTCAGCCTCATCCCGCTGCACGCCGGGACCCGCTCCACCTTCTGCCTCCGGACCGCCTCCGGGGCCGTCGATCCCACCGCCTGCTCCTACGCGGCGGACCACTTCGCGCTGCTCTTCCAGCTCCTCGTGCTCGCCGGAGCCCTGCTCGTCGCGCTGCTCTCGGTCTACGGGGTGGGCCAGGACCGGTTGCCCGCAGGGGAGTTCTGGTTCCTGCTGCTCAGCTCGGCCTGCGGGGCCGCGCTGCTCCCCGCCGCTCGCGACCTGGCCACGCTCGTCATCGCCCTCGAAGTCACCGCCCTGCCGTCCTTCGCGCTCGTCGGCCTGCGCCGGGACGGGCGCGGCGGTGAAGCCGCTCTGAAGTTCTTCCTGTCCTCGGTGACCGCCACCGCGGTCACCCTGCTGGGCGTGAGCTTCGTCTACGCGGCGACCGGAAGCCTCTACCTGGTCCGGATCGCTTCCGCCCTCCCGCACGCGGACCCGCAGTTGAAGACTGTCGCGGCCGTAGGTGCGGTGCTCACGCTCGTCGGCTTCGCCTTCAAGACGGCGGCCGTGCCGTTCCACTTCTGGGTGCCCGACACCTATGTCGGCGCCCCGGTCCCCGTGGCGGCTTATCTCTCTGTGGTCGGCAAGGCTGCCGGACTCTCCGGCCTGGCCGCAATCGCCGTCATCGGTTTTCACCCCTACGGGCGAGTCTGGGGGACGGCGGTTGCCGTCGCTGCAGCGCTGACGATGACCGTCGGCAACGTCGCCGCGCTGCGCCAGCGTGGCGACGCGCCCGACAGCGCGGTCCGGCTGCTGGCCTGGTCCTCCGTCGCCCAGGCCGGCTACCTGCTGGTCCCGATCGCCGCGGCGGGCTTCCGCCCGGCGCGGGATCCGCTGGGTGCCACGCTCGCCTTCGCTCTCGTCTACGGCCTCGTCAACCTCGGCGCCTTCGCCCTGGCCGCCCTCCTGGCCGGACGGGTGGACGACTACCGCGGCCTGGCCCGCAGCCGGCCCGCCACCGCGCTGGCCATGGCCTTCTTCCTGCTGTCCCTCGCTGGCCTGCCCCCGGGCGTCGTCGGCCTCTTCGGCAAGTTCGTGGTGTTCCGCGCCGCCGTCGACGGCGGCCTCGGCTGGCTGGCCGTGATCATGGCGGTCAACGTCGTCCTGGGCCTGTTCTACTACCTGCGTTGGACCGCCAAGCTGTTCCAGCCGACGGCCGCCGAGGCTCCGCTCGCCGCCCGTCCCCTCCCGCTCCCGCTCGGCCTGGCGCTGGGCCTGACGGCGGTGATCGGCGTGGTGCTGTCGGTGGCGCCGCAGCTGGTGCTGCAGGTCGTCGGCGTCTCGCTGTTCGGCTGACCGGCCCCCGGCGCAACCGCCTTCCGAGTCCGCCGCAGCGGCCCTCGTCTCGGCCGTGGCCCCGGCGCCGGCCCGGGCCCATGGCCCCGACCAGCGGTTGCGCCGTGGCCCCGGCCGGGGGAGAAGGGAACCTGAGGGTCGGTCCGATCCGTTCGTCAGGGTGAACGGGCTGGGAAGACACCCCCCAACGCACCACTCGGAGGGCATCCGTGCACCGCCAGCACAACGGGCTCAAGACGGCCGTACTCCTGGGCGTCATGTCGGCGCTGATCATCGGCATCGGCTCGATCTGGGGCCGCACCGGGCTGATCCTGGGTTTCGTGATCGCGCTGGCCACCAACGGCTTCGCCTACTGGAACAGCGACAAGCTCGCCCTGCGCGCCATGCGGGCCCGGCCGGTCAGCGAGATCGAGGCGCCCTGGCTCTACCGGATCGTCCGCGAGCTCTCGACCTCCGCCCGGCAGCCCATGCCACGGCTCTACATCTCCCCCACGGACGCCCCCAACGCCTTCGCGACCGGCCGCAACCCCCGCAACGCGGCGGTCTGCTGCACCCAGGGCATCCTCAACATCCTGGACGAACGCGAGCTGCGCGGGGTGCTGGGCCACGAGCTCTCGCACGTCTACAACCGCGACATCCTGATCTCCTCGGTCGCGGGCGCCCTGGCCTCCGTGGTGATGTTCCTGGTCAACTTCGCCTGGCTGATCCCGGTCGGGCGCAGCGACGACGACGACGGTCCGGGCCTGGCGGGCATGCTGCTCGTGATGATCCTCGGCCCGATCGCGGCGAGCATCATCCAGCTGGCCATCAGCCGCTCCCGGGAGTACCAGGCGGACGCCTCCGGGGCGCAGCTCACTGGCGACCCGCTTGCGCTGGCCAGCGCGCTGCGGAAACTGGACGCGGGGACGCGCCAGCTGCCGCTTCCTGCGCGCCCGGAGCTGGAGACGGCGAGTCACCTGTTCATCGCCAACCCGTTCCGCGGCGGCATGAGCTCCAAGCTGTTCTCCACCCACCCGCCCATGGCCGAGCGGATCGCCCGGCTGGAGCAGATGGCCGGATACCGTCCTCGCGGCTGACCTGTCGTCAGAGACCAGTCGCACCGGGCATCACCGGATCGAGCGAACTACGACAGAAGGGCTGGGCAGGGTCCCATGAAGGTGCTGAACTTCGTTCTGAACGTCCTCTGGGTCATCCTCTGCGGACTCTGGATGTCCCTCGCCTACATCGTCGCCGGCATCATCTGCTTCGTCCTCATCATCACGATCCCGTGGGCCATCGCCTCCTTCCGCATCGCCGCCTACGTGATCTGGCCCTTCGGGCGCACCACCCGCGAGCGCTCCGACGCCGGCGCCGCGTCCTTCCTGGGCAATATCGTCTGGTTCATCTTCGCGGGATGGTGGCTCGCCCTCGGCCACATCGCGACCAGCATCGCCATGGCGTGCACGATCATCGGCATCCCGTTCGCCTGGGCCAACCTCAAGATGATCCCGATCTCGATCATGCCGCTGGGCCGCGAGATCGTCTCCACGGACCAGCGCTTCGGCTACTCCGCCTGATCCGCGCGCTGCTGCTGACCGGTCGTCAGCGCCGCCCGCAACCGGGCGAACTCCGCCGCCAGGGCGTCCAGTGAGTAGTGGGCGTTCAGCCCGCTGGGGTTCGGCAGCAGCCACACCTGCGTGGCTCCGATCCGCTCCGGCTGCGACCCCACCTGCGCCTGCCGCCGCCCGAACGCGCTGCGGTACGCGCCGATGCCCAGCACCGCCAGCATGCGCGGCCGGTACCGCTCCACCCGCGCCACCAGGGCCCGGCCGCCGTCCGCGTACTCCTGCGGGGTCAACTCGTCGGCCCGGGCCGTGGTCCGTGCCACGACGTTGGTGATGCCGAGCCCGAGCGGCAGCAGCTGCGCCTGCTCGTGGGGCCGGAACTGACGATCCGTGAAACCGGAGCGGTGCAGGGCGGGCCAGAAGCGGTTGCCGGGCCGCGCGAAGTGGTGCCCGGTCGCCCCCGACCACAGACCCGGGTTGATTCCGCAGAACAGTACCCGCAGCCCGGGCGCGATCACGTCGCCGATCGTGCGGTCCTGCGCTGCCGCCAACTGCTCCTTGCTCGGCCTCATGTCCACCATCCTCGCCGGTGCCGGAACGCCTGTGTCGGGCGGGGCAGTTCTGCCAGACTGCGGTGAACGGATCAACCGGGCGTCGGGCGCGGGGGAGCGGCAGGGTGTCGGGGAACGAGGGCAGCGCTGCTGCCACGCAGTCGGGGCGACTGGTCGGGGGACGCTACCGGCTCGTGCACCGCCTGGGCGCGGGCGGCTTCGGCAGCGTCTGGCAGGCGCGCGACGAGGTTCTCGGCGTGGAGGTCGCCGTCAAGGAGGTCCGGCTGCCGCCGACGGCCTCGGCCGCCGAGCAGGCCGAGCGGCTGGCGCGCGCCCAGCGCGAGGCGCGCCACGCGGCGCGGTTGCGCGACCACCCCAACGTCGTCGGCGTGCACGACGTGGTGGTGGACGACGGCGTCCCGTGGACGGTGATGCAGCTGATCGTCGGCCGCTCGCTCGAGGAGCAGGTGGCCCGGCACGGCCCGCTCGACCCGGCCCAGGCGGCCCGCGTCGGCGCGGCGGTCCTCACCGCCCTCGGCGCGGCCCACCAGGCGGGGATCGTCCACCGCGACGTGAAGCCGGCCAACATCCTGCTCGCCGACGACGGCCGGGTGCTGCTGGCCGACTTCGGCATCGCGGTCCAGCGGGACGACACGGCGCTGACCGCGACGGGCGCGTTCATCGGCTCCGTCGAGTACCTCGCCCCCGAGCGTGCCCGCGGCCAGGACGCCGGTCCCGCCGGTGACCTCTTCTCGCTCGGCGCCACCCTCTACTACGCCGTCGAGGGCCGGGCGCCCTTCCGTCGGGACTCCCCGGCGGCCACGCTGACGGCGGTCCTCTTCGACACCCCCGAGCCTCCGCAGCGCGCCGGGGCACTCGCCGCGTTGATCACCGGCCTGCTGGCGAAGGACCCGGCCACCCGCCTGACGGGTCCCCAGGCCGCGGCGCTGCTGGTCTCGCTGCCCAACTCCGCGCCGCCGTACACCCCGACGGCCCCGGGGACCACGACGCCCCCCGGGCACACCAAGACCGCTACGGCTCCCGGCGTGCCCGGACAGCAGCGCCGGCCCGGCCTCCCGCCGGACCGCGGCGGAAGCAGCGACCGCCCCGGCCTCCGGCACGCGCGATCGGTCCTCGCCGGTCTCGCGCCGGTCGTGCTGCTGCTCCTGTGCGGCGTCGCGCTCCCGCTGCGAGGCGTCGTCCTGCATCTCCCGAGCGGCGTCGCCCATGGCTCAGTCGGCTTGCCCGTCTACCAGGTTCTGGGTCTCGACCGCTTCCTCGCCCTCGGCCTGCCGCGCATCGTCCTCCCGTGGCCATGGTTGCTCGCCCCCGTGGCCGCTCTGCTGCTCGGGGCGGTCCTGATCCACCACCGTCACGCGGCTCTGCGCGTTTCGGCCTACGCGCTCGCCCTGGTGCTGCCCGCCCGCCTGCTGGCAGCCGACCTGACGCTCCGTCCGAGCGATCTCGTGCACGGTCTGCCGCAGGTGCTGGCGGACACGACGACGGTCTCGTTCGGCCCCGGCTGGTGGCTCGTGCACGCAGCCGCCCTCTTCTCCGTCGCGGCCCTGGCCTGGGAGGACCTCCGCCCGGCACGCTGAGGCCGGCGAACCGCTCCCGCGACTCGCCGGCCTCCCGTGCCGATCCGCTCCCTGCTCGGCCCCGACTCAGCGGTAGTTGACGAACTGGATGGCGAAGTCCAGGTCCTTGCCGCGCAGCAGGGCCTGCACGGCCTGCAGGTCGTCCCGGCTCTTGGAGGTGACCCGCAGCTCCTCGCCCTGGACCTGCGCCTTGACGCCCTTCGGGCCCTCGTCGCGGATGATCTTCGCGATCTTCTTGGCGTTGTCCTGGGAGATGCCCTCCTGGATCGTCGCGAAGATCTTGTACTCCTTGCCCGACAGCTGCGGCTCGCCCGCGTCCAGAGCCTTCAGGGAGATCCCGCGCTTCACCAGCTTGCCCTGGAAGACGTCGAGGATCGCCCGGACCCGGTCCTCACCGTTGGCCCGCATCTCGATCTTGTCGCCGGACCACTCGATGGAGGCGCCCACGTTCTTGAAGTCGAAGCGGGTGGCGATCTCACGGCCGGTCTGGTTGAGGGCGTTGTCGACCTCCTGCCGCTCGACCTTCGAAACGATGTCGAAACTGGAGTCGGCCATGATCAGTACTTCTCCTTGCCTGCGGTTCCACGATGGCTGCGGTCAGCCTAGCCACCCCCCTGCGCCCTTCGCCCGCACGCCGCCGCCACCGGCCCCTGACCTCAGGCTCAGCCGAAACGACCATGCGACAACCGAGTGGCGAAGCACCCCCCACGATCAGGTATGGTTTACGTCGTCGCCCCGGGAGACCGGCGGAGACGAATCCCTGGCGGGTTGCCCGAGCGGCCAAAGGGAGCAGACTGTAAATCTGTCGCGCAAGCTACGCAGGTTCGAACCCTGCACCCGCCACGGCCAGCCGAAAGGCCCTGTGACCAGCACCAACGGTCCAGGGCCTTTCGCATGTCCGCACTCCGGGGCTCCCTGCGGCTCCCCGGCGTTCCCCGCCTCTTCCGCCACGCGAATGGCACGGGCCTGGGTTCGGTCACGGGATGCCCTCGTGCTCACCCCTGGCGGCACGGAGACGGTGGTTCAGGGCGAGCAACGCGGCTGCTACTTCCGCGGTCTTCTCGTCGCCGTTTCCGGAGACGAGATCAAGTTCCTTCAGGTGCCGGTGCAGCCAGTCCATCAGAAGCGGGTCGTCTTCCACCCGCACGCTGGCCTCCAACCGGGCCAGGACCGCGAGGATCGCGGCGGCATCGCGGTCAACGATGGTCACCGGACGATTCGGGTGCTCTCGGATCTGCTGGAGAGATGAGGACATACGGCCAGCATGGGACCGTCAGAACGGCGGCTCATTGCCACCCGTGGCCGGGGTGGCACCCACCCGGACCCGGCAGGCGCACCCCCACCTGCGGGGCTGGCGGTGGCCCACGGGTCGGCCTCCGCGCCCGGGGTGCTGGTGCGGTTGGTCTTGGTGACCTTGGCGGTGGTGAACCGCAGGGAGGGGCCGACCTCGTTCACGTCGAGGGCGAGCATGGAGCGGTTCTCGCCCTGGTCGGTCTGCCAGTTGTGCTGGACGAGTCGGCCGGTGACGATGACGCGCATGCCCTTGGCCAGGGTCTCGGCGCTGTGCTCGGCCAGGTCGCGCCAGGCGGTGCGGCGCAGGAACAGCGCGGTGCTGTCCTTCCACTGGTTGGTGGTCTTGTCGAAAGGCGCGGCGTGCTGGCGACGGTGAAGCGGGCCATGGCGACGCCGACGGGGGTGAAGCGTATCTCGGGGTTGTCGGCCAGGTTGCCGACGACGGCGATCGGGGTCTCTCCGCGGACACAGCAAGCCTCCAAGGCTCGACAGTTGAGGGGGTGCACGGGGCGGCTGTCCGGCTCCCGCAACCGTCGAGCCCTCGCCCCCAGGCTGTGGACGGGGGCTCGGCAGCACGGCCGGGAGGACAGGGCTGGCGCGTGATCTTCGGCAGTGGTTGGATGCCACCACCTGTTGGGGAGGCGGGGATGGCGAACGACGACGGCCGGACAGCGGCAACCACTTGGGACAAGCCGCGTCCACCGGTGGAAACCGGCGAGCCACGCCTTCTCGGGCAGTTGAAGACGGTGCTTGCCCTCCTACTGGCACCGGTGTGGGTAGTCGTCGGTTGCTCTCTGGCCAGCGGCGCTGTCGGCGCGCACATGGACTTCCGCCACGCGCAGAGGGTCCAAGCAACGATCATCGAGGCCGACTACGCGAAACCTGGTGGCCAGCAGGCTTCAAGAATCGTCGTACGGCTCCCCGCTCCGTTCGGCGGAACGGCCACCGTCGATGACTTGAACTCCGCGCCTGACGGCCTGACCACATCCTCCGCCGAGGTGCTGGTCGATCCGGCGCGGCCCGGCCACGCCTTGTTCCCGGGACAGTTGAGCTGGTGGCACGTGCTCTACCCGGGTGGCTACTTCGTTCTCATCGGCCTGGGGACGCTCGGCTACGGCACTGTCGCCGCGGTCAAGGCGTGGCGTCGGCGTCGCCCGACTCCTCCGACTACCTGAGTGCCGCAAGCCTGCGATAGAGGAGAGGCGTTCATGCCAGCGCTGTTCTGGGCGGGGATCCCCGTCCTGGCCCTGCTGTGGTCACAGGTCATCTGGGGTTTGGTCCACTACGGTTCAGGGCGGGTTGCCCCATGGTGGGCGGGGTCGACCCGCATCAGCGACCGACGGTATGCAATCTTCATGGCCGGCCTGACGGGCTTCATCACGTTCGGCCTGGCGACGGCACAGTCGATGCCCTGGCACGCTCGGCCCGGTCAGCTTCTCGAGCAGGGGTCGTGGACCTGGGCTCTCGCGGACTTGGGCGCAGCAGCGGTTCCGGCTTGTGCCGCTTGGTTGTTCACCCGGTCCCGGCGCTGACTGCCTCAAGCGGCGGCTCGCAGGGGGATGGCGGGGGCTCGGCAGCACTGCCGGGAGGACAGAGCGGGTGCCGGATATCTGATGGGCGGGCCCGTCGGGCGTCGCTAGGATCCCGGTCGGGAATCGCCGAACGATGGTCAGAAGCAACGCTTCCTGGTGCTCCACGACTACGGCATGGGGGGCCTGTGGTGGTGGGTGTGGGCCCGGTCTGCGGAGGAGATCGTCAACACCTGCGCCGAGGTTGAGGTGAGGACCGACCCGGAGGTCGTGCGGGGCTTCTCGGAAGATCCCCGTGTGCAGGAATGGGATATTGACGACCCCGAGCCCAGCCCGCTGGCCAGCCTTCGCGATCGCGGGCCTGATGCTGTTCGGCCCCAGAGTGCGTCGCGGCGGCCTGGCACTCGGGATCCTCCTCCATGGAGCGATCATCGTGGCCATGGGGCTGTTCAGCTTCGGACTCATCATGATCGCGGCGCTGATGCTGGCGAGCGGTTCCGGCAGGCGAGAGAGCTCGGCGTCCATCCCTTCCGAGTCCCGCAGGACGACGGGAGGTCGAAGTAGGCGCCCCCCATCTGTCCACACTCATACGAGCATTCCTTTGAAAGGCCACTCGATGCGCACTGTTGTGACGCCCTTCCTCCCGGCTGAGGCCTCCGAGAGCGAGCTCTCGGACTGCTACGAGGCATGGGTATCGGCTTACGCCGACTTCCCCGACCGACCGGCCCCGAGCTACCGGGCCTTCGTGGACCTGCTGCGCTCCCCGACCAACCTGCTGGGCCCAGAGCAGTTCTGGGTCGCGCGCGCTCTGGGCAGGACCGTCGGCATAGCGAGCCTGACGCTGCCTCAGCACGAGAACACGCGACTCACCGTCACGAGTGTCCGAGTCCTGCCGAAGATGCGTCGGCACGGAGTCGGCACCGCACTGCTGAGGGCAACGCTGCCGACCGCCAAGGCGGCAGGACGGACGACAGTCACCGGTCAGGGGCTCAAGTCGGGTGGCGAGGGCGAGAAGTGGGCGACCGCGCTCGGTTTTGCAAAGGTGCAGGAGTTCGTTCTGCAGCGCCTCGTGGTCGCGGACGTGAGCCCGGACCTCTGGGCCGTGCCGATGCCTCCCGGCTTCGAAGTGCTCCGGTGGACGGGGGCAGCGCCGGAGGCACTTCTCGCTTCATACGCCCAGGCGCGCACCGCCATCAGCGATGCCCCGACCGGAGCGTCCAGCCTCGAGTTCGCGTCCTGGACGCCGGACCGCGTCCGTCGGCACGAGGCCGAACTCCGTGCGCGCGGGGACGAGCAGCGCGTCGTCGTTGCGGTGCACGAGGACAGTGGCCGGGTGGCCGGCCTGACCGAGATGATCACCACTCCGAGTCGGCCGGAACTCGGCATCCAGCAGGAGACCGCTGTGCTGGCGGAATTCCGAGGGGCCGGCCTGGGACGCGTGATCAAGGCTGCCATGATGCGCTGGCTGATCGCGGAGCGGCCGGAGACTGAGCTTGTCATCACGAACACGGATGCCGGAAACGCGCACATGATTCGAGTCAATCTCCAGATCGGCTACGTCACCGATTACATCGTGTCGGACGTCGAGGCCGACCTGGGGCGACTGCTGTGATGCTGCTGGCTTTCGGGTACGGACCGGGCGCGGTGGGCCGGCAGTCGCACCGGAGTAGCGCTGAGGGCGGGGAGGAGTAGGGCATCCGGCTAGCTTTCTCGAACAGCAGATCCACTCCGGTTCGGCATCGCATGCCTGACGCTGCCTCAGCACGCGAACACACAGCTCCCCGTCACCACCGTGCGAGTCCTGCCGGCAGCGCGGCGTCAGGGCGTGGGCACCGCACTGCTGCGGGCGACCCTGCTGGCTGCGAAGGCAGCAGGCCGCCGGGCGGTTCGCGGTGCACGAGGTGTGCCGGAGTGCCGAAGCCTGTGACAGCACCGGAGGTCCAGGACCTTTCGCCGGGCCGCAAAACCGGTGGAGCCGTGATCCCGGCAGGGGCTAGCCTCCCCGCAACGCGATGACGGAGACGAGTAGCCGCGGGGTCGCGCGAGCAGAGAGAGCCGCCGGGAGCTGGGAAGGCGGACTCGCGTCCTGGGGTGAAGACCCTCCCGAGTGCGGGGAGGAACGGCCGGTGACGGCCCCATGCCCCGCCGGCCGGCCCCCGTGACCGGGCTTGAACGAGGCCGCCGCCGTTCGGGCGGCGGCAAAGGCGTGGTGGCACCGCGAGTCCCCTTCTCGCCCACGCTCCCAAGGGATCATGACGACGCCCGGGAGGGCAGTGGTGATCCAGAACCAGAGCCAGAACATCACCGAAACCGAAACCGAAACCGAGACCCAGACCCAGACCCAGACCCAGACCCAGACCCCACCTCCGCCCCCTGCCGGTGTCGGACCACGGGTGCTGGTACGGGAGTTGCCGGAGCACCTCGGGCGGGCGGTGACCGTCTGCGGGTGGGTGCAGACCCTCCGGCTGCAGCGCAGGATGCAGTTCGTGCTGGTCCGGGACCACAGCGGCACGGTGCAGCTGGCGCACCGTCGCGGGGGTCAGCAGGACCTGCTGGAGCAGGAGTTGGAGCGGTTGACCCCGGAGTCCGCCGTGCGGGTCACCGGTCGCGTCGTGGCCGACGACGCGGTGCGGCTCGGCGGGCTCGAACTCGTGCCCGAGGCCGTGGAGGTGCTCGGCCGCGCCGAGCCGCGGCTGCCGATCGACGCGCACACCGGGCCGGAGCAGCGGCTCGACTGGCGCTTCCTCGACGTCCGCCGCCGTCCGCAGGCGCAGCTGCTGTTCGCGGTGCAGACGACGTTCGAGGCAGGGCTGCGCGCGTTCGCCCAGGCCGAGGGCTGCACCGAGATGCACACGCCCAAGCTGATGGGCAGCGCCTCCGAGTCGGGTGCCGAGGTGTTCGAGCTCGGCTACTTCGGGCGGTCGGCGTACCTGGCCCAGTCGCCGCAGTTCTACAAGCAGATGGCGATCGCCGCCGGCATCGACCGGGTCTTCGAGGTCGGGCCGGTGTTCCGCGCCGAGCCGTCCTACACCGCCCGGCACGCCACCGAGTTCACCGGCGTGGACGTCGAGTTGGCGTGGACGGCGGGGGTCGAGGACGTGATGGACTTCGAGGAGCGCATGCTCACCCACGCTCTCGCCCTGGTGGCCGAGCGGCACGGCGCGGAGATCCGGGAACACTTCGGGGTGGAGGTGACCGTCCCTCAACTGCCGTTCCCCCGGCTGGCCATGGCCGAGGCCCAGCAGTTGCTGCGGGCCGAGGGCTGGGACCCCGAGGGAGCCAAGGCGGACCTGGACCCGGAGGGGGAGCGGCGGCTGGCCGCACTGGTGCAGCAGCGGACCGGGCACGAGTTCGTCTTCGTCACCCACTACCCGGCGGCGATCCGGCCCTTCTACCACGCGCGGAGCGCCCAGCAGCCGGGGCTGACCCTCAGCTTCGACCTGCTCTGGAAGGGGCTGGAGATCACGACCGGTGCCCAGCGGGAGCACCGGCACGAGGTGCTGCTGCGCCAGGCGGCCGAGAAGGGGCTGAGCCCCGAGCCGATGCGGCACTACCTTGACGCCTTCCGCTTCGGCTGCCCGCCGCACGGCGGGTTCGGGCTCGGACTGGCCCGGGTGCTGATGGTGCTGCTGGGGCTGGAGTCGATCCGGGAGGCGGTGTTCCTCTTCCGCGGGCCGAACCGGCTGACGCCCTGACGCCCTGATGCACGCGGAGCAAATCCGCTGGTCGGCCGGGCGGAACGCTGAGTACCGTGCGCGGCATGGAGAGCAGCGGGCAGGGCGGCATCAGCAGCGTCGAGATCCGGGAGTTCGCCGAGCGGGACTGGCCCCAGGTCTGGGGCATCGTCCGCGAGGTGGTTCGCGAGCAGGAGACCTTCGTCTACGACCCCGCGATGACGGAGGACGAGGCCCGCGCGGTCTGGATCGAGCCGGGGCCGGGGCTGACGGTCGTGGCGGTGGACGGGGAGCGGGTGCTCGGCACCGCCAAGACGGGCGCGAACCGTCCCGGCCCCGGCGCGCACGTCGCGACCGCGAGCTTCATGGTCGCCGCCGACGCCCGGGGCCGGGGCGTCGGCCGGGCGCTGTGCCGTCACGCCCTGGACTGGGCCCGGGCGCGCGGCTTCGCCGGCATGCAGTTCAATGCGGTGGTGGAGACCAACCACGCCGCGGTCGAGCTGTACCGCAAGCTCGGCTTCGAGGTGATCGGCACGGTCCCGGGCGCCTTCGAGAGCCCGAGTCTCGGCCGGGTCGGCCTCCATGTGATGTACCACCAGTTCTGACAAGGACACGGGGCGGGCGGACGGCATGGAACTGCGGCAGGTGCGCTACTTCGTCGCCGTCGCCGAGGACCTCCACTTCGGCCGCGCGGCGGAGCGGCTGTCCATCGTGCAGTCGGCGGTGAGTGAGCAGATCCGCCGTCTGGAGCGGGAGTTGGGCACCGAGCTGTTCGACCGCTCGCCACGCCACGTACGGCTCACCGAGGCCGGGCAGCGCTTCCTGCCCGCGGCCCGGGACCTGCTCGCGGCCGAGCGGGCCGCACTGGACTCCGTGGCGGCGTGGAACCCCGCCCGGGGCGGACGGCTGCGGCTGGGCACCAGTGTCGGCATGGGCGAGCACCTGGACCGGGTCCTCGCCGCGCTCGCCGCGCACCAGCCGCCCCCGCAGGTCGAGCTGGTCTCCGGGCCCACGGCCGCGCGGCTGGAGCAGGTGGCCTCGGGCGCGCTGGACGCGTCCTTCGTGCGCGGCGTCGAGGAGGGGCCGCCGGGCGTCCGGCTGATCCCGGTCTGGCAGGACCAGCTGGTCGTGGCCCTGGCGGCGACGCATCCGCTCGCGTCCGGACGGGGGCCGCTCGACCTCTCCGAACTCCGGGGACTGCCGCTGCATCTGACGGACCGCCGGAACAATCCGCCGCTGGTGGACCTGGTCGTCGGCGCCTGCCGGGACGCGGGCTTCGAGCCCCTGCCCGGGCCGCCGCGCGGCTCGCTGCAGGACACCCTCGCGCTGATCGGGGCGGGCGTCCCCGGCTGGACCGTCGTCTACGCCTCCTACGCCCAGCAGCTGGCCAACCCGCGGATCGCTTTCCGGGAGGCGGACCTCTCCCTCCCGGGCGTGCTCGCCGTTCCCGCCAGGCTCCCCCGGGAGCGGCTGCGCCTGCTGCTGGACGCGTGCGGCGATCGGGAAACGCGATCGCTGCCGGCTCCGGACGGGTCTCGTTCGCGGGACCGCTGAGCGGTGAACTGGGAGACGGGCAGCAGAGGCCGCCCCGCAGAACCGGAGATCACTTCCCAGGAGGAAGCCGTGCCCATCGTCACCGTGCTGCAGGGTCCCCGCGACATCGAGCTCAAGCGAGAGCTGGTGGCCCGGATCACCGACGCCTTCGTGGACGCCTACAAGATCCCGGCCGACACCGTGCAGGTCTGGATCCAGGAGACCCCCGCGGACAGCTGGGGCGCGGCGGGAAAGCTCACCGCCGACCGCTGACAGCCGCCGCTGACCGGCCCTGCCGGAAGCGCGAGTTCTGATGTTCCGTCATATCCCCTTCGCCGGGGGACCCGTGGTACAACGGGCGCCCGAGCGGGGAGGTGGGAACGCATGGACGAGAGCAGGACCGCCGTGGTGCGCCCGGCCGAGACGGAGGAGCTCGACCGGGCGCTCGCGGTCTGGCAGCACGCGCACGTCGTGCGCCGCAACGGCCGGCCGCTGCCCGCGGGGCATGTGACGGCGTCCGCCGCCCGGGTCCGTCGGCCCGGCGCGCTCGTACTGATCGCCCTGGACGGCGACGCGGTCGTCGGCACGGTCGCCGGGGAGCAGGGCCTCGCGCAGGACGGGGCCGGCGCGCCCGTGCCCGGTCTGATGCACCTGTGCCTGCTGAGCGTGGCGCCCGACCGCTGGGGGCACCGGCTCGGGCACCTGCTGCTCGACGCCGTCGCGGCGGAGGCGGCCGAACGGGGCTACGAGCGGCTGCAGTTGTGGACCCATGCGGACAACCTGCGGGCCAACCGCCTCTACAAGTCGCTGCGCTTCCGCCGCACCGGCCGGGCCCTGATCGACCCCTGGGGCGAACTGCTGGTGCAGTACCAGCGCCCCGTGGCCGGTTGACGGTCCCAGGAACCGCGGCAGCCCCGGAGAGAGACCCGGGAAGGAAAGCACCGGTCGGAGCCGCGTCGTCGCGTCCTCCCCGGGCCGTCGCCCGCCGGCTCGCGGTCGGCTGACGCCGCGTCAGCCTCAGGGCCGACGCGGGAGGTTCTGCCGGGGCAGCGGCCGCCAGGCGGGAACCGGGTCGGAGAACTCACGCACCGCGCTCGTCCGGGAGACGATCCGTCCCCGGTGGATCACCACTCGGCTGTGGCCCGCCGCCAGGGCCGCCTCCAGGTTGTTCCCGCGCACCGCGAGCAGTTCCGCCGGGTGTCCGGGCTCGACGGTCACCGGCCGCAGGCCGAGCGCGCGCCTTGCGGCGGCGCTCACCCGGGCGTACGCCGCCTCCGGACGCAGTCCGGACCGGGCGGAGAGCAGAAAGGCCGCCTCCAGCGGGTCGGCTCGGCCCACCGGGTTCGCCGCGTCGCGCAGTGCTCCGCTTCCCGCGACGGTCCCGGACGGCCCCGCCGTGCCCAGGACGCAGCGACTGCTCTGCGGCAGCACGCACAGGTCCGCGCCGGCCGGGGCCCGGTCCGGGCCGCAGAGCAGCAGGTGCGGGACGCCCTCCGGGACGGCGGCGAGCACCGCAGTCGTGTGCAGGTCGACCGGGACGCCGCAGCGGGCGCCGAGGGCGAGGACCGCGTGCGGGTCCGTGGGCCCCGCGCCGCCGACGGCTTCCGCGCCCTCGTCGAGCGCGGCGCGCAAGGCCGCGAGGTCGCCGGTCGCGGTGACGGCCACGACCTGAAGCTCCATCAGACCGCGCAGGTCCCTGGCCGCTTGGAGGGACGCGAGCAGCCGCGCGGGCCCGTCCGGTCCGTCGACCAGGACGTGCGTGCGCTGGGCGGTCGCGCCGTAGCCGAGGCCGGTGAGGGCCGCCTCGATCACCCGCCGCGGCAGCTCCGCGCCTTCTGGCGGTGCGTCGGCTCCGGAGGGAGGAGGTCGCTCCGCCGTGAAGGCGGCGTCCAGGTGGGTGTGCGGATCGGCGGGGGCGGGGAGCAGCAGATAGCCCGTCAGGTCGACACGCTCGGGCGCGCCCAGCGTGCCCGCCGGGGCGACGGCGTCGATCCGCTCGCCGCGGAGCCGGACGTCCACGGCGCGGCCGTCGGCGAGCCGGGCCCCGCTCAGCAGCAGCATGCCCCGCCTCCGCACTGGTCCCGCAGCCTGTCCGGACGCCTCCGCGGACGACCCGTCCCGCGCGCGAGCCTAGGACCCCGATCCGGCCGCCCCGCGGAGGCGCGACGGGGCCCGGAGCGGGGTTGATTAGTCGTACCGGCCAGGCCGGATACGGATTTCACGGTTGGGCGGCTCACCGTGTAATGTCTTCCTCGGCCCGCCCCAATAGCTCAGTCGGCAGAGCGTCTCCATGGTAAGGAGAAGGTCTACGGTTCGATTCCGTATTGGGGCTCGGATGAGAGGGTCCCGCCTCCGAGGCGGGAGCCGATCGTCGTGGCGGTGTAGCTCAGTTGGTAGAGCAAGCGGCTCATAATCGCTGTGTCACCGGTTCAAGTCCGGTCACCGCTACCACACCCCGGTAGCCGATTTCAGGGTTTGAGGCCCGATCGGCTACTCTCTCTTGTGTTTGTAACGTTGTCTGTCCGAGGAAGGCACTCCCGTGGCCGCCACTGATGTCCGTCCGAAGATCACGCTGGCGTGCGTGGAGTGCAAGGAGCGGAACTACATCACCAAGAAGAACCGGCGTAACGACCCGGATCGTCTTGAGCTGAAGAAGCACTGCCCCCGCTGCAACGCGCACACCGCGCACCGCGAGACCCGCTGACCCCACGCGCCCAGGCGCATACGGGTCGGGCTCAAGGTCCGAGATCTCAGGCGAAGGCCGTCCCCATCCCGTGGGGGCGGCCTTCGCCGTCTCCATCAGCTGACGTCGTCTCAACTCAGGAGCAGCCCATGCCGCTGGACCCCTCCTTCATCGGGCGGAGCTACCCGCCCACCGCGCCGTACGAGGTGGGGCGGGAGAAGATCCGCGAGTTCGCCGAGGCCGTCGGCGACGCCAACCCCGCCTACACGGACCGCGAGGCGGCCAAGGCCCTCGGGTACCCGGACGTGATCGCCCCGCCGACCTTCCCCTTCGTGATCACCTACCGGGCCGCGGCCCAGGTGGTCCAGGATCCGGAGCTCGGGCTGGACTTCTCCCGGGTGGTCCACGGCGACCAGCGCTTCGTCTACACCCGCCCGGTGCGGGCGAACGACCGGCTGAGCGTGACCTGCGTGATCGACTCCATCAAGTCGCTGGCGGGGAACGACATCCTGTCCGTGCGGGGCGAGGTGCACGAGGAGAGCGGCGAGCACGTGGTGACCGCCTTCATGACGCTGGTGGCGCGCGCCGCCGAGGGGGAGTGAGGACCTGATGACCGCACAGATCTCCTGGGACGAGGTCGAGGTCGGCACCGAGCTGCCGGCGCGGAGCTTCCCGGTGACCCGGGCCACCCTGGTCCAGTACGCGGGCGCCTCCGGGGACTTCAACCCGATCCACTGGAACGAGGCCTTCGCCAAGGCCGTCGGGCTGTCGGACGTGATCGCGCACGGCATGTTCACCATGGCCGAGGCGATCCGGGTGGTCACCGACTGGACCGGCGACCCGGGCGCGGTGGCCGAGTACGGGGTCCGCTTCACCAAGCCGGTGGTCGTGCCCAACGACGGGCAGGGCGCCGTGATCGAGGTCACCGGCAAGGTGGCCGCCAAGCTGGACGACCGGAAGGTGCGGGTCGACCTGGTCGCCACCAGCGCCGGCCAGAAGGTGCTCGGGATGTCCCGGGCCGTCGTACAGCTTTCCTGAGCAGGGCGAGGGCTGACCGGTCGGGCCCGGGGTTGACAGGGTAGTGATTGGTCAATAACTTAGCTTCCATGGCGAGCAAGAGCATGCGGATGAGCGCGGAGGAGCGGCGCGAGAGCGTCATCCGCGCCGCCGTGGTCGAGTTCGCCGAGCGCGGCTACAACGGCACCTCCACCCAGGCCATCGCGTCCCGGGTGGGGGTGTCGCAGCCCTACCTCTTCCGGCTCTTCCCCTCCAAGCGTGCGCTCTTCGAGGCGGCGGTGCTCCGCTGCATCGGGGAGATCAAGCAGCGCTTCCTGGAGGCGGCCGAGGGCAAGCGGGGGCAGGAGGCGCTGGACGCGATGGGTGACGCGTACTTCGGCCTGGTCACCGACCGCAGCCACCTGCTGCTCCAGCTCCAGATGTACGTCTCCACGGCGGCGGCCGAGAATGCCGGTGACGCCGAAGTGGGGGAGACCGTGCGGGAGTTGTGGACCGACCTGTGGGACTCGGTGGCCGCGGCCAGCGGTTGCGAGCCCCACGAGGTCACCGACTTCTTCGCGCACGGCATGCTGATCAACGTGCTGGTCGCCATGGGCTTCCCGGTGGAGCACCGGCTGTGGGCGGGCTTCGAGCGCCCCTGCTGAGGTCCCGTGCCTTCCTCGCGGGTTTTCATGGCCGCGAAAGTTATTGAC
Organism: Streptacidiphilus monticola; assembly: GCF_042658505.1. NCBI lineage: Bacteria > Bacillati > Actinomycetota > Actinomycetes > Kitasatosporales > Streptomycetaceae > Streptacidiphilus > Streptacidiphilus monticola. The sequence goes on from NZ_JBHSQJ010000138.1 coordinate 24,222, forward strand.
TGATCACTAGCCAGACTGGGTTTCCGCACTCCTACAGGGGGAGTCATGAGCAAGGGCAGTCCGGTCCTCTGGGCCTTCGTCATCACCAGCACCGCCGGGTTCATGGCGGCGCTGGACAACCTCGTCGTCACCACGGCGCTCACCTCGATCCGGGAGCACCTCGGCGGCGGCATCAGCGACCTCGAGTGGACGGTCAACGCGTACACGCTGAGCTTCGCCGTCCTGCTGCTGCTTGGGGCGGCGCTGGGCGACCGCTTCGGCCGGCGCCGGATCTTCGGCCTGGGCCTCGGGCTGTTCACCCTCTCCTCGCTGGCCGCCGCGCTGGCCCCGAACATCGACGCGCTGGTCGCGGCGCGCGCGGCGCAGGGCGTCGGCGCGGCGCTGCTGACGCCGGTCAGCCTGACCATCCTCACCGGCGCCGTCCCGGCCGCGAGGCGGGCGGTGGTCTTCGGGGTCTGGGGCGCGGTCAACGGTATGGCCGTGGCGCTGGGCCCGGTCATCGGCGGCACGATCGTGGAGCACCTGTCCTGGCAGTGGATCTTCGCCATCAACGTCCCGATCGGCGTCGCGCTGCTGCCGCTGGCCCGGCTGAGGCTGCGTCAGAGCCACGGCCCCAACGACCGCTTGGACGTGGTGGGCACCGCGCTGGCCAGCACCGGACTGTTCGGCATCGTCTACGCCCTGATCCGCGGCAACGGCGACGGCTGGACGTCGGCCCCGGTACTGGCCGGGCTGGTGGCGGGGTCGGCGCTGCTGGTCGCCTTCGTGCTCTGGGAGTTGCGGACGGACGCCCCCGCGCTGCCGATGCGGCTGTTCCGCAACCGGGCCTTCGCGGCGATCAACACCTCGTCGCTGCTGATGTCGCTGGGCATGTTCGGCTCGATCTTCCTGCTGAGCCAGTTCCTGCAGGCCGGCCAGGGCTACAGCCCGATGCAGGCCGGGGTGCGGATGCTGCCGTGGACGGCGATGCCGATGCTGGCCTCCCCGCTGGGCGGCCTGCTGGCCTCCCGGATCGGCGGCCGGGTGGTGATCGCGGCCGGACTGCTGCTACAGGCGGCCGGGCTGGCCTGGTTCGCGGTGCTGGCGACGGGAGCGAGCGAGATCACGTACGCGGCCCAGGTGCCGGCCCTGGTCATCTCCGGTCTGGGGATGGGCTTCTTCTTCGCCCCCGTCTCGACGGTGCTGATGGGCTCCGTGCCCGACGCGGACCAGGGCGTGGCCTCCGGAACGAACGGCTCCCTGCGGGAGGTCGGCGGCGCGCTGGGTGTGGCGGTTCTCACGGCGGTGTTCACGGCACACGGCGACTATGCGAGCTTCGCTCGCTTCACCCACGGCCTGACGCCCGCGCTGTGGGTGGGGAGTGGGACGCTGCTCGCCGCGATGGTCGCTGCGCTCGTGATCCCGTCCGCCCGCCGGTCCCGCGGTGCGGGGGTCGCTCTGGAGACGCCCACGACGGAGACGGTTCCTGCGGTGGGCTAAGGCCTGTCCGGCGGATCTTCCCGGGCCCGCGTCGTCTGGCACGGCCTCCCCGGCTTCCGGCTGGGAGGTGCCCCCACCCTGCGTTGGCGAAACGCCCACGTACGTCCAGTACGAGGGCGCTCCGCCGCCTTGGAGCCGGCCGCACCTGGGGCACCTCCCGCCCGAAGGGCGGGGGAACGACGCGGGCTGATCCGGAAAGATCCGCCGGACAGGCCCTGGTTGCACGCTCCCTTCGGGGGCGAGGAACTGTGTGACCAGCACACCACTCGGGGAGGTCCGACCCCGACGACGGGCCGGACCTTCGTGGGTGGTGGGCTGGTCGCGCAGTTCCTCGCGCCTCCGAGGGGGCTCTCGCAGTTGTGGGGAGCTGGGGCGTGGGGTGGGCCATTACGCTTGCGGGCGTGCGTGAAGCTCTGAATGTTCCCCTGGCGCCCTTGACGACCCTGCGGCTCGGTGGGCCGGCCTCGCGGCTGGTGACTGCGGAGAGTGACGACGAAGTCGTCGAGGTGGTCCGCGCGGCGGACCGCGCCGGGGAGCCGCTGCTGGTGCTCGGAGGCGGCAGCAACCTGGTCGTCGGGGACGCCGGCTTCGCCGGCACCGTCGTCCGTGTCGCGAACCGCGGCTTCGAGCTCGACGGCACGACGCTGACGCTCGCCGCGGGGGAGACCTGGGCGGAGGCCGTGGACCGGACCGTCGTCGACCACGGGCTGGCCGGGATCGAGTTCCTCGCCGGCATCCCCGGCTCGGCCGGGGCCACGCCCGTGCAGAACGTGGGTGCCTACGGGCAGGAGGTCGCGCAGACGATCACCCGCGTCACCGCGTACGACCGGCGCCAGGAGCAGGTGGTCGAGCTCGCCGCCGCCGACTGCGCCTTCTCCTACCGGCACAGCCGGTTCAAGGGCGAGCCCGACCGCTATGTCGTGCTGCGGGTGTCCTTCGCGCTGGAGGACGCCGACGGGCTGTCAACTCCCGTGCGCTACGCGGAGACCGCCCGGACGCTCGGCGTCGGGCAGGGCGACCGGGTGGACCTGCGGGTCGCCCGGGAGACCGTGCTCAAGCTGCGCGCGGGCAAGGGCATGGTGCTCGACCCTGAGGACCACGACACCTGGTCGGCCGGGTCCTTCTTCACCAACCCGGTCCTCGACGCCGCGGGCTACCGGGACTTCCTCGCCCGGGTGCACGAGCGCCTCGGCGCGGACGTGCAGCCGCCCGCCTTCCCGGCCGGGGAGGACGGCGCGGTGAAGACCTCCGCCGCCTGGCTGATCGACAAGGCCGGTTTCGCCAGGGGCTGGGGCGCCGGTCCGGCCCGGCTGTCCGGCAAGCACACGCTGGCGCTGACCAACCGGGGCGGCGCCACCACCGCGGACCTGCTGGACCTCGCCCGGACCGTCCGCCGCGGGGTCCAGGAGGCCTTCGGGGTCACCCTGGTCAACGAGCCCGTCCTCGTCGGCGTCGAACTCTGACCACCGCGGCCCGCCCGATCGGACCCAAAGGGTGTACCCAGCACCACCGTTGACCGGGCATCAGGCGCTACCGACCGGGGCCCGTCCCGGACGCGAGTCTTGGGCGCATGACGAAGAACACCTCGCAGCACCGGTTCGTCCCCGCCGCGGCCGTCGCCGGGCCCGGGCTGACGGCCGCCTACGGGATCATCCGGGCGGCCAGCCACCACCACGCCCCGGGCGCGGCCTGGCTCGGCGGGCACGCCCTCTTCCTGCTCGGCCTGGCCTGCTTCGCCCCGGTGCTGCTGGAGCTGCGCCGACGCTGCCGCCCGGGCGGCCTGCGCGAGGCCGTGCACGGACTGGCCCAGCTGGGTCTGGCCTGCGCGGCGGCGCAGATCGCCGTCGACCTCTGGGCGGCCGCAGGCGCCGCGGACCGGGCCGCGATGGACGTCGTCTACCGCCAGGTCGACGCCGTGCCCGGGGCCGGCGTGGCGCTCTACTCGGTCGGTCCGCTCTGCTTCTACCTCGGCCTGTTCCTGCTGACGGCGCTCTCCACGCTGCCGCGCCGGTCCGCACCGCTGGTGCTGCTGGGCAGCCTGACGCCGGTGATCAGCCTCGACCTGCTGCCACTGGCTGCGGTACTGCTCCTGCTGGGGCTGGCACCGCTTGCAGCCACGCATCGATCCCGTCCAGCAGCCGGTTCCGCACGTCCGGCGGCGCGAGCGAGCCGCGGACGCTCTGCCGGGCCAGCTCTGCCAGCTCCTCGTCCGTGAACCCGTGGGCGTCGCGGGCGAGTTGGTACTGGGCGGCAAGGCGGGAGCCGAACAGCAGCGGGTCGTCGGCGCCCAGCGCCAGCGGCACCCCGGCCTCGAAGAGCCGCCGCAGCGGTACGTCCTCGGGCCGCTCGTAGACGCCCAGGGCGACGTTGGACGCCGGGCAGACCTCACAGGTGATCTGCTCCTCGGCCAGCCGGCGCAGCAGCGCCGGGTCCTCCGCCGCGCGGACGCCGTGACCCACCCGCCCGGCTCCGAGGTCGTCCAGGCAGTCGCGGACGCTCTCCGGGCCGGCCAGCTCGCCGCCGTGCGGGGCCGCCAGCAGGCCGCCCTCCCGGGCGATCCGGAAGGCGCGGTCGAAGTCCCGCGCCAGGCCCCGGCGTTCGTCGTTGGACAGGCCGAAGCCGACCACGCCGCGGTCGGCGTAGCGGACCGCCAGCCGGGCCAGGGTGCGGGCGTCCAGCGGGTGCTTCATCCGGTTCGCCGCGATCAGCACCCGGATGCCGACACCGGTCGCGCGGGAGGCGTCCTCGACCGCGCCGAGCACGGTCTCCACGGTCGGGATCAGCCCGCCGAGCAGCGGCGCGTAGGAGGTCGGGTCCACCTGGATCTCCAACCAGCCGCTGCCGTCGGCCCGTTCGTCCTCCGCGGCCTCCCGCACCAGCCGGGCGATGTCCTCCTCGCTGCGCAGCACGGCCCGGGCCGAGTCGTAGAGGCGCTGGAAGCGGAACCAGCCGCGCTCGTCCGTGGCCCGCAGCTTCGGGGGCTCGCCGGAGGCCAGCGCCTCGGGGAGGTGCATGCCGTACTTGTCGGCCAGCTCCAGCAGCGTGGCGGTCCGCATGGAGCCGGTGAAGTGCAGGTGCAGGTGCGCCTTCGGCAGCCGGCGCACGTCGCGAACGGGAACCCTGTCCATCCACAGATCCTTGCGCATCGGACCCCCGTCAGGGAACCTACCGGATCATGCCGCCCGATCGGGTGAGTCCGCGGCGTGTCCGGGGCGGCACAACTCCCGTACGGGACAGGGTCCGAGCTGAACGTATTCGACGCGGGGGCGGTCTTCCCCCTACACTCAACCCTCGTCGGACGCCGACCGGCCAGATCCTCGGATACGGTAGGTTGGTCCACGCGAGCCCGGTGACACGGGCCCGCATAGGGTCGTAGCTCAATTGGTAGAGCACCGGTCTCCAAAACCGGCGGTTGGGGGTTCAAGTCCCTCCGGCCCTGCTGTCCGCCCTGTTGCAATCGCGCACCAGGCGGTACCGTCAGCAGTGCAACAAGGGGATCGCAGCAGCGGTCCCCTACAGGTACCCCCCGTGGGCAATCGGGACGAGTCAGGTGAGGGACAAGTGACGGAGACCGTAGGCTCCACCGCCACACCTGAGAGCGGTAACCACGAGGACGAGCAGCTGTCGCGCCGCGACCGCAAGCGCGCTCGCAAGGCCGGTGACCCCGAGGGCAAGGGCGGCCGCAAGCGCGAGAAGCGCCCCGGTCTGCTCCAGCGCATCGCGCTCTTCTACCGCCAGATCATCGCGGAGCTCCGCAAGGTCGTCTGGCCCACCCGTTCGGAGCTGACCTCCTACACCACGGTCGTCATCGTCTTCGTCGTGGTGATCATGGCCCTCGTCTACGGCCTGGACACCGGCTTCTCCAAGCTGGCCACGCTCGTCTTCGGCTGACCGGCCCGGCCCTTCGCCCGGCCCCCTGCTCCTTCGCCGCGGTCCGCGCCGCCCCACCCCGTTTGAGTCGGTATCGTTGACTACCACCGTCAATGGTGGTCGTCCCACGGCCCACACGCTGTGGCCCACGACCGAGGACCGCAAGAAGGAAGAAGCAGCCAACGTGTCTGAGTCCCCCCTGTACGACGCCGCCGAGGCCGAGGCCGCCGACGCCCAGGCCAGTGACGCCGAGCAGATCGTCGACAACGTGGATGACGACATCGACGAGGTCGAGGCTGCCGAGGCCGACGCCGGCGCTGCCGCCGAGGAGGAGGCCCTGACGGTCGTCTCCGCGGACGAGTCCGCCGCCACGGAGGCCTTCGAGGAGGCCGCGGCCGAGGTCACCGAGGACGACGGGGTGGAGATCGACCCGGTCGCCGCCTTCCGCGAGGAGCTGCGCACCGCACCGGGCGAGTGGTACGTGATCCACACCTACGCGGGCTACGAGAACCGGGTGAAGGCCAACCTGGAGCAGCGCGCGGTCTCGCTGAACGTCGAGGACTACATCTACCAGGCCGAGGTGCCCCAGGAAGAGGTCGTCCAGATCAAGAACGGCGACCGCAAGACGATCCGTCAGAACAAGCTCCCCGGCTACGTGTTGGTGCGCATGGACCTGACGAACGAGTCCTGGGGCGTCGTCCGGAACACCCCCGGTGTCACCGGCTTCGTCGGCAACGCGTACGACCCGTACCCGCTGACGCTGGACGAGGTCGTCAAGATGCTCGCCCCCGACGTCGAGCGCGCGGCGGCCAAGGAGGCCGGCAAGCCGAGCCCGGTCAAGCCGACCGAGATCCAGGTGCTGGACTTCGAGGTGGGCGACTCGGTCACCGTCACCGACGGCCCCTTCGCCACGCTGCAGGCGACCATCAACGAGATCAACCCGGACTCGAAGAAGGTCAAGGGCCTGGTCGAGATCTTCGGCCGGGAGACCCCGGTGGAGCTGTCCTTCGACCAGATCGCCAAGAACGACTGAGCCCGTCCGGCTCCGGCAGGGCCCGGCACCGCCTCCGCGCGGCGCCGGGCCCTGCTGTGTGCCGGGCGGGGGCCGCCCGCGCCTGCGGATTTCGGGCTGCCCCGGGCGACCGGCTATCCTGGTCCGATGTGTGTGCCTTGTCGGGCCCTCCGGCCCGCCCCGCCACACGGAAACCCAAGGCCCCGGCAGCAGGCTGACGCCTGCCGTCGGGACACCTCTCGTTAGGACCCGGAGAGAGCATGCCTCCCAAGAAGAAGAAGGTCACGGGGCTCATCAAGCTCCAGATCAACGCCGGCGCGGCCAACCCCGCGCCGCCGGTCGGCCCCGCGCTGGGTCAGCACGGCGTCAACATCATGGAGTTCTGCAAGGCCTACAACGCGGCCACCGAGTCGCAGCGTGGCATGGTGATCCCGGTGGAGATCACGGTCTATGAGGACCGCTCCTTCACCTTCATCACCAAGACTCCCCCGGCCGCCAAGCTGATCCTCAAGGCCGCGGGCGTGGAGAAGGGCTCCGGCGAGCCGCACAAGACCAAGGTCGCCAAGATCACGGCTGCCCAGGTCCGCGAGATCGCCACCACCAAGCTGCCCGACCTGAACGCGAACGACATCGAGGCCGCCGAGAAGATCATCGCCGGCACCGCTCGTTCCATGGGCATCACCGTCGAGGGCTGACCCTCCGTCAGTTCCCTCACGTGGTAGGGCCGGCGCTGGCCCGCAGCTACCACAACCTCCACGCCAGAACACAGGAGAAGAAGTGAAGCGCAGCAAGGCTCTGACTGCCGCGGCCGCCAAGGTCGACCGCGAGCGTCTGTACGCCCCCCTCGAGGCCGTCCGCCTCGCCAAGGAGACCTCCACCACCAAGTTCGACGGCACCGTCGAGGTGGCCATGCGCCTGGGTGTCGACCCGCGCAAGGCCGACCAGATGGTCCGCAGCACCGTGAACCTTCCGCACGGCACCGGCAAGACCGCCCGGGTCCTGGTCTTCGCGACCGGTGACCGTGCCGCGGCCGCGGAGGCTGCGGGCGCCGACATCGTCGGCTCCGACGAGCTGATCGACGAGGTCGCCAAGGGTCGCCTGGACTTCGACGCCGTCGTCGCCACCCCGGACCTGATGGGCAAGGTCGGCCGCCTGGGCCGCGTGCTCGGTCCGCGTGGTCTGATGCCGAACCCGAAGACCGGCACCGTGACCGTGGACGTCGCCAAGGCCGTCACCGAGATCAAGGGCGGCAAGATCGAGTTCCGCGTCGACAAGCACTCGAACCTGCACCTGATCATCGGCAAGACCTCGTTCACCGACGAGCAGCTGGTCGAGAACTACGCCGCGGCGCTCGAGGAGGTCCTCCGGGCCAAGCCGTCCGCCGCCAAGGGCCGCTACATCAAGAAGGTCGCCTTCAGCACCACGATGGGCCCCGGCATCCAGGTCGACCCGAACCGCACCCGCAACCTGCTGGTCGAGGAAGACCCCGCGGCGGTCTGAACGACCCCGCAGGACGCCTGACGCAGTAGCAGCACGGCACCGGCCCAGGAGCCCGATGAGGGCGATTTGCTCCGGGGCGGGGGCGTCACGTACCTTGGGGACAAGCCAATGACCGCTGGTCGTCGTCGTGTGCCCGGAAGGGCCGCGGCCGCCGAAGGATCCGCAGCTTGCGGACGGCCCGCGCAGGTCGATTCGAGGAGAGTCCCGCTCCGACGCCCTTGCGGTGTCGTCGAGCCGGTTCGAGCCCCGTGCGCCTGCGCCGGGGCTTGTCGCATTCCCGGGGCACTTCCTTCCAGCGAGACGGGCGCAGCAGGTCGACTCCACATGGTCGGCCCCGCATCGACATCACGGAAGGAGGCGTACGCCTATGGCCAGGCCCGACAAGGCTGCCGCCGTCGCCGAGCTCACGGACAAGTTCCGCAGCTCGAACGCGGCTGTGCTGACCGAGTACCGCGGTCTCACCGTGGCGCAGCTGAAGACGCTGCGTCGCTCGCTCGGCGCGAACGCCAATTACGCCGTGGTGAAGAACACGCTGACCAAGATCGCTGCCAACGAGGCCGGGATCTCGACGCTGGACGACCTCTTCGCGGGTCCGACGGCGGTGGCCTTCGTCGCCGGTGACCCGGTGGAGTCGGCCAAGGCTCTGCGTGACTTCGCCAAGGAGAACCCCGCGCTCATCATCAAGGGCGGTGTGCTTGACGGCAAGCCGCTCTCTGCTGATGACATCAAGAAGCTCGCGGACCTCGAGTCCCGCGAGGTGCTGCTCGCCAAGCTGGCGGGTGCCCTGAAGGCCAAGCAGTCCCAGGCTGCCGCGCTCTTCCAGGCCCTGCCCTCGAAGCTCGTCCGCACCGTGGACGCGCTTCGCGAGAAGGTCGAGCAGGGCGGTGCCGGTACGCCGGCTCCCGCCGCCGAGGACGAGGCTCCCGCCGCGGAGTAACCGCCCTCGCAGCGGGCCCGTACGCCCGCCGTCATGTACATCCGGCACCAGCCGAATTAGTGGAAGGACGCCATCATGGCGAAGCTGTCCCAGGAAGAGCTGCTCGAGCAGTTCGAGAACCTCACCCTCATCGAGCTCGCCGAGTTCGTGAAGGCCTTCGAGGAGAAGTTCGACGTCACCGCCGCCGCGCCGGTCGCGGCCGTCGCCGTGCAGGGTGGCCCGGCCGCCCCCGAGGCCGCTGAGGAGAAGGACGAGTTCGACGTCATCCTCGCCGGCGCCGGTGACAAGAAGATCCAGGTCATCAAGGTCGTGCGCGAGCTGACCTCCCTCGGCCTGAAGGAGGCCAAGGACCTGGTCGACGGTGCTCCGAAGCCGCTCCTGGAGAAGGTCAACAAGGAGGCCGCGGACAAGGCCAAGGCCGCCCTCGAGGCCGCCGGCGCGTCCGTCGAGGTCAAGTAAGACCTCGCTGGCTGCAGCCAGCTCCTTCGGGCCGGGCCGGTCACTCTTCGGAGTGGCCGGCCTGGCCTTTTTCGTACCTGCGTACCGGTCCGTTTTGCATAGCTTTGCGGCAATCGGAGCAGTCAGGATGCCTTCTGTCGGCCCGGGCGAGTATGGTGATCACCGTCGCTACGGGTACGACCTGCCCGTGGCGGGTGCCGCAAGCACGCGGTCGCCGGTCGGCGCCTCACCAGGGCTCCCGCCCGGCCAGGCCGCGGGCGGAGCAGGTCTCAAGGTGGTCACCCTCGCCCTTCCGGCGTGGACGTGCCCTTGACGAACCGGACGCGGCGCGCAATTCTCAGGACGCGAGGTCTGCAGCGGGGTCGGCAGCCGAGCAGATGCCGTGCCGGGAGGCATGGAATCGCCCCGTGGTGGGAATGCATTCACCACGACGCAGTGACCGCCCCAGGGCGGGCCCCGGGAGGGGCTCTCCCACGAGGTAGGGAGTTCGACGATTCGGTCTCCGAATCCGGACTGGACAGCAGTGCAGCCTATGGCTACACTGTCCCTTTGCGCTGCCTTTTAGCTGCTCCGTGACTCGTCGCCCGGAGTCTGCGCTGCCCCGACCAGGGGTGGCACCCCGTTCGCGCACCGGCCCTGACCTGGAGAAACGTCCCGGTCGGCAGCCAGTGCGAGAGCGCGGATGCTACCCGTGCGAAGGGCGGGCCCGGTACGCGCGTAGTGAGTCCGAGCCCTCGGAAGGACCCCCTCTTGGCCGCCTCGCGCAACGCCTCGAACACCTCCGCATCCACCGCACCGCTCCGTATCTCCTTCGCGAAGATTCGTGAGCCCCTTGAGGTCCCGAACCTCCTCGCCCTCCAGACCGAGAGCTTCGACTGGCTGCTCGGCAACGCCGCCTGGAAGGCACGGGTCGAGGCCGCCCTCGCCGAAGGACACGAGGTCCCGACCAAGTCCGGTCTGGAGGAGATCTTCGAGGAGATCTCCCCGATCGAGGACTTCTCCGGGTCCATGTCGCTGACCTTCCGCGACCACCGCTTCGAGCCCCCGAAGAACTCCATCGAGGAGTGCAAGGACCGCGACTTCACCTACGCGGCCCCGCTCTTCGTCACGGCCGAGTTCACCAACAACGAGACCGGCGAGATCAAGTCCCAGACGGTCTTCATGGGCGACTTCCCGCTCATGACGAACAAGGGCACCTTCGTCATCAACGGCACCGAGCGTGTCGTCGTCTCGCAGCTGGTGCGTTCCCCGGGCGTCTACTTCGACCAGAGCCTGGACAAGACCTCCGACAAGGACATCTACTCCGCCAAGATCATCCCGTCCCGGGGTGCCTGGCTGGAGATGGAGATCGACAAGCGCGACATGGTCGGTGTCCGCATCGACCGCAAGCGCAAGCAGTCGATCACCGTCCTGCTGAAGGCGCTGGGCTGGACCTCGGAGCAGATCCTCGAGGAGTTCGGCGAGTACGAGTCGATGCGCGCCACCCTGGAGAAGGACCACACCCAGGGCCAGGACGACGCGCTGTTGGACATCTACCGCAAGCTGCGCCCGGGCGAGCCGCCGACCCGTGAGGCCGCGCAGACGCTGCTGGAGAACCTGTACTTCAACCCGAAGCGCTACGACCTGGCGAAGGTCGGCCGCTACAAGATGAACAAGAAGCTCGGCATCGCCGAGTCTCTCGACTCGGGTGTGCTGACCGTGGACGACATCATCGCCACGATCAAGTACCTGGTGCGTCTGCACGCCGGCGAGACCGAGGCCGTCGCGCCCAACGGCGAGACGATCGTCATCGAGCAGGACGACATCGACCACTTCGGCAACCGCCGTCTGCGCAACGTCGGCGAGCTGATCCAGAACCAGGTCCGCACCGGTCTGGCGCGTATGGAGCGCGTCGTCCGCGAGCGCATGACCACCCAGGACGTCGAGGCGATCACGCCGCAGACCCTGATCAACATCCGGCCGGTCGTCGCCTCCATCAAGGAGTTCTTCGGCACCAGCCAGCTGTCCCAGTTCATGGACCAGACGAACCCGCTGTCGGGCCTGACCCACAAGCGCCGTCTGTCCGCGCTGGGCCCCGGTGGTCTGTCCCGTGAGCGGGCCGGCTTCGAGGTCCGTGACGTGCACCCGTCCCACTACGGACGCATGTGCCCGATCGAGACCCCGGAAGGCCCGAACATCGGCCTGATCGGTTCGCTCGCCTCCTACGGCCGGGTCAACGCGTTCGGCTTCGTGGAGACGCCGTACCGCAAGGTCGTCAACGGCGTGGTCACCGAGGACCTGGACTACCTGACCGCCGACGAGGAGGACCGCTTCGTCATCGCGCAGGCCAACGCGCCGCTGACGGACGACAACCGCTTCGCCGAGCCCCGCGTCCTGGTCCGCCGCCGCGGTGGCGAGGTCGACTACATCCCCGGTGACGAGATCGACTACATGGACGTCTCGCCGCGCCAGATGGTGTCGGTCGCGACCGCCATGATCCCGTTCCTGGAGCACGACGACGCGAACCGCGCGCTCATGGGCTCGAACATGATGCGCCAGGCCGTCCCGCTGCTGAAGGCGGAGGCCCCGCTCGTCGGCACCGGCATGGAGTACCGTGCCGCCGTCGACGCCGCGGACGTCATCGCCGCCGAGAAGGCCGGCGTGGTCCAGGAGGTCTCCGCGGACTACGTCACCGTCGCCAACGACGACGGCACCTACACCACCTACCGCGTCGCCAAGTTCACCCGCTCGAACCAGGGCACCTCCTTCAACCAGAAGGTGATCGTGGACGAGGGCGCCCGCGTCGAGGTGGGCCAGGTGCTGGCCGACGGCCCGTGCACCGACGAGGGCGAGATGGCCCTCGGCAAGAACCTGCTCGTGGCGTTCATGCCGTGGGAGGGTCACAACTACGAGGACGCGATCATCCTGTCGCAGCGCCTCGTGCAGGACGACGTCCTCTCCTCGATCCACATCGAGGAGCACGAGGTCGACGCCCGTGACACCAAGCTCGGCCCCGAGGAGATCACCCGGGACATCCCGAACGTCTCCGAGGAGGTCCTGGCGGACCTGGACGAGCGCGGCATCATCCGCATCGGCGCCGACGTCACCACCGGCGACATCCTGGTCGGCAAGGTCACGCCCAAGGGTGAGACCGAGCTGACCCCGGAGGAGCGCCTGCTCCGCGCGATCTTCGGCGAGAAGGCCCGTGAGGTCCGCGACACCTCGCTGAAGGTCCCGCACGGTGAGTCCGGCAAGGTCATCGGCGTGCGCGTGTTCGACCGCGAGGAGGGCGACGAGCTGCCCCCGGGCGTGAACCAGCTGGTCCGCGTCTACGTGGCGCAGAAGCGCAAGATCACCAACGGTGACAAGCTCGCCGGCCGCCACGGCAACAAGGGTGTCATCTCCAAGATCCTCCCGGTCGAGGACATGCCCTTCCTCGCCGACGGCACCCCGGTCGACATCGTGCTCAACCCGCTCGGTGTCCCGTCCCGAATGAACCCGGGACAGGTCCTGGAGACCCACCTCGGCTGGCTCGCCAAGCAGGGCTGGGACGTCTCCGGCATCGCCGACGAGTGGGCCCGCCGTCTGCAGAAGATCGGTGCCGACAAGGCCGACCCGGGCACCAACCTGGCCACCCCGGTCTTCGACGGCGCCCGCGAGGACGAGATCACCGGTCTGCTGGAGAACACCATCCCGACCCGTGACGGCGACCGCCTGGTCGGCCCGTCCGGCAAGGCCCAGCTGTTCGACGGCCGCTCCGGCGAGCCGTTCCCGATGCCGATCTCGGTCGGCTACATGTACATCCTCAAGCTGCACCACCTGGTCGACGACAAGCTGCACGCCCGCTCGACCGGCCCGTACTCGATGATCACCCAGCAGCCGCTGGGTGGTAAGGCGCAGTTCGGTGGTCAGCGCTTCGGTGAGATGGAGGTGTGGGCCCTCGAGGCGTACGGCGCTGCCTACGCCCTGCAGGAGCTGCTCACCATCAAGTCCGACGACGTCCTCGGCCGCGTGAAGGTCTACGAGGCCATCGTCAAGGGCGAGAACATCCCCGAGCCCGGCATCCCCGAGTCCTTCAAGGTGCTCATCAAGGAGATGCAGTCGCTCTGCCTGAACGTGGAGGTGCTGTCGTCCGACGGTATGTCCATCGAGATGCGTGACTCCGACGAGGACGTTTTCCGCGCCGCGGAGGAGCTCGGTATCGACCTGTCCCGGCGCGAGCCGAGCAGCGTCGAAGAGGTCTGACGGAGTCCCGGTCGGGGCTGACGACCAGTCAGCCCCGGCCGGCGCCCCAGGACCCCCTCAGACCAGTAGTAAGACTTCGACCCCGAAGGTGGGATTGACGACCCGTGCTCGACGTCAACTTCTTCGATGAGCTGCGAATCGGCCTGGCGACCGCCGACGACATCCGTCAGTGGTCCCACGGCGAGGTCAAGAAGCCCGAGACCATCAACTACCGCACCCTCAAGCCGGAAAAGGACGGCCTCTTCTGCGAGAAGATCTTCGGCCCCACCCGGGACTGGGAGTGCTACTGCGGTAAGTACAAGCGCGTCCGCTTCAAGGGCATCATCTGCGAGCGCTGCGGCGTCGAGGTGACCCGCGCCAAGGTGCGCCGTGAGCGGATGGGCCACATCGAGCTGGCCGCCCCCGTCACGCACATCTGGTACTTCAAGGGTGTGCCCAGCCGTCTGGGCTACCTGCTGGACCTGGCGCCGAAGGACCTGGAGAAGGTCATCTACTTCGCCGCCTACATGATCACCTGGGTCGACGAGGAGCGCCGCACGCGCGACCTGCCCTCGCTGGAGGCGCACGTCTCCGTCGAGCGTCAGCAGATCGAGCAGCGCCGCGACGCCGACCTGGAGGCCCGCGCCAAGAAGCTCGAGTCCGACCTGGCCGAGCTGGAGGCCGAGGGCGCCAAGGCCGACGTGCGCCGCAAGGTGCGCGAGGGCGCCGAGCGCGAGATGAAGCAGCTCCGCGACCGGGCCCAGCGCGAGCTGGACCGCCTGGACGAGGTGTGGGCCCGCTTCAAGTCCCTCAAGGTCCAGGACCTGGAGGGGGACGAGCTGCTCTACCGCGAGCTGCGCGACCGCTTCGGCACGTACTTCCAGGGTTCGATGGGTGCCGCGGCGCTGCAGAAGCGCCTGGAGACCTTCGACCTGGAGGAGGAGGCCGAGAAGCTCCGCGAGATCATCAAGACCGGCAAGGGGCAGAAGAAGACCCGCGCCCTCAAGCGCCTCAAGGTCGTCTCCGCCTTCCTGCAGACCAACAACAAGCCGCAGGGCATGGTGCTGGACTGCGTCCCGGTCATCCCGCCGGACCTGCGTCCGATGGTGCAGCTGGACGGTGGCCGCTTCGCGACCTCCGACCTGAACGACCTGTACCGCCGCGTCATCAACCGCAACAACCGCCTGAAGCGGCTTCTCGACCTCGGCGCGCCCGAGATCATCGTGAACAACGAGAAGCGCATGCTCCAGGAGGCCGTGGACGCGCTCTTCGACAACGGCCGCCGCGGCCGCCCGGTCACGGGCCCCGGCAACCGTCCGCTGAAGTCGCTGTCCGACATGCTCAAGGGCAAGCAGGGTCGTTTCCGTCAGAACCTGCTCGGCAAGCGCGTCGACTACTCGGCCCGTTCGGTCATCGTCGTCGGCCCGCAGCTGAAGCTGCACCAGTGCGGTCTGCCCAAGGCCATGGCGCTGGAGCTGTTCAAGCCCTTCGTGATGAAGCGCCTGGTGGACCTGAACCACGCGCAGAACATCAAGTCCGCCAAGCGCATGGTCGAGCGTGCCCGCCCGGTCGTGTGGGACGTCCTGGAAGAGGTCATCGCGGAGCACCCGGTTCTGCTGAACCGTGCGCCCACGCTGCACCGTCTGGGCATCCAGGCCTTCGAGCCGCAGCTGGTCGAGGGCAAGGCCATCCAGATCCACCCGCTCGTCTGCACCGCGTTCAACGCGGACTTCGACGGTGACCAGATGGCCGTGCACCTGCCGCTGTCCGCGGAGGCGCAGGCCGAGGCCCGCATCCTGATGCTGTCCTCGAACAACATCCTGAAGCCGGCCGACGGCCGTCCGGTCACCATGCCGACGCAGGACATGGTGCTGGGTCTGTTCTTCCTGACGTCGGACCGCGACCTGGACACCCTCCGCGGTGTCGGCCGCGCCTTCGGCGCCACGGCGGAGGCCATCATGGCCTTCGACGCCAAGGAGCTGGACCTGCAGGCCCCGATCGACCTGCGCCTGCCCGCCGGCACCGTCCCGCCCCGCGGCTGGACCCCGCCGGTGGACGAGGACGGCAAGCCGGTCTGGACCGAGGGCGAGCCGCTGCGCCTGCGCACCACCCTGGGCCGCGCGCTCTTCAACGAGCTGCTGCCCGAGGACTACCCCTTCGTGGACTACGAGGTGGGCAAGAAGCAGCTGTCGGCCATCGTCAACGACCTGGCCGAGCGCTACCCGAAGGTCATCGTGGCGGCGACGCTCGACAACCTGAAGGCGGCGGGCTTCCACTGGGCCACCCGGTCCGGCGTCACCGTCTCCATCTCGGACGTCGTCGTGCCGCCGACCAAGCCGCAGATCCTCGAGGGCTACGAGGCCCAGGCGGAGAAGGTCCAGAAGCAGTACGAGCGCGGTCTGATCACCCGTGACGAGCGCCAGCAGGAGCTCGTGACGATCTGGACGCGGGCGACCAACGAGGTCGCCGAGGCGATGAACGAGAACTTCCCGAAGACCAACCCCATCTTCATGATGGTGGACTCGGGTGCTCGTGGAAACATGATGCAGATGCGTCAGATCGCCGGTATGCGTGGTCTGGTGTCGAACGCCAAGAACGAGACCATCGCGCGTCCGATCAAGGCCTCGTTCCGTGAGGGCCTGTCCGTGCTGGAGTACTTCATCTCCACCCACGGTGCCCGTAAGGGTCTGGCCGACACCGCCCTGCGTACCGCCGACTCGGGTTACCTGACCCGTCGTCTGGTGGACGTCTCGCAGGACGTGATCATCCGCGAGGAGGACTGCGGCACCGAGCGCGGCCTCAAGCTGCCGATCGCCACGGTGAACCAGGACGGTTCGCTGCGGAAGGTCGACAACGTCGAGACCAGCGTCTACGCCCGCACCCTGGCCGAGGACGTGGTCGTGGACGGCCAGGTCATCGCGCCGGCCGGCACCGACCTCGGTGACGTGCTGATCGACGAGCTGGTCCGCCTGGGCGTCTCCGAGGTCAAGATCCGCTCGATCCTGACCTGCGAGTCCGCCGTCGGCACCTGCGCCATGTGCTACGGCCGCTCCCTGGCCACCGGCAAGCTGGTGGACATCGGCGAGGCCGTCGGCATCATCGCCGCCCAGTCCATCGGTGAGCCCGGTACCCAGCTGACGATGCGTACCTTCCACACCGGTGGTGTGGCCGGTGACGACATCACCCAGGGTCTGCCCCGTGTCGTCGAGCTCTTCGAGGCCCGCAACCCGCGCGGTGTGGCCCCGATCAGCGAGGCGGCCGGCCGTGTCCGCATCGAGGACACGGAGAAGACCCGCAAGCTGGTGATCACGCCGGACGACGGCAGCGACGAGATCAGCTACCCGGTCTCCAAGCGCGTCAAGCTCCTCGTCGAGGAGGGCGACCACGTCGAGGTCGGCGAGAAGCTGACCAACGGCACGGTCAACCCGCACGACGTGCTGCGCATCATGGGCCAGCGCGCGGTGCAGGTGCACCTGGTGGAGGAAGTCCAGAAGGTCTACAACTCCCAGGGTGTGTCCATCCACGACAAGCACATCGAGATCATCATCCGGCAGATGCTGCGCCGGGTGACGATCATCGAGTCCGGCGACGCGGAGCTGCTGCCGGGCGAGCTGGTCGAGCGCGGCCGCTTCGAGCAGGAGAACCGTCGCGTGGTCTCCGAGGGCGGTCACCCCGCCTCCGGCCGTCCGCAGCTGATGGGTATCACCAAGGCCTCGCTGGCGACGGAGTCCTGGCTGTCGGCCGCCTCCTTCCAGGAGACGACCCGGGTCCTGACGGACGCGGCGATCCACGCCAAGTCCGACCCGCTGCTGGGCCTCAAGGAGAACGTCATCCTCGGTAAGCTCATCCCGGCCGGTACGGGCCTGCCCCGCTACCGCAACATCCGGGTGGAGCCCACGGAGGAGGCGAAGGCCGCGATGTACTCGGCCGTCGGCTACGACGACATCGACTACTCGCCCTTCGGCGCGGGCTCCGGCCAGGCTGTCCCGCTGGACGACTACGACTACGGGCCGTACACCGGCTGACGGGTAGTCAGGTAGAGGTGGCTGCTTCCCTTCGGGGAGGCAGCCACCTTTTCGTTGCACCTCCAGGAGCGCGGGGAACTCCGCGACCTCCCCACGCGGTGGGCCGGCCGCGCCACACGGCGGGAGCCGCACCAGGGCAACGGCTCCGCGCCGCTGAGGCTCACGGGTGCCGCAGCTGCCTCGAAGTGCCCAGGTTGGCGGCGTCGGCGGCGGCGAGGCCGTGGGCCCAGCCGAGGGGGTCGTCGGCGCGGAGGGCGCGGCCGGTGCGGGTCCTGGGGAAGAGCTTGCGCGTCTCGTCCGCCACGGCGGCGTCCCGGGACGCCAGCACCGGCAGCAGGTCCGCCGGCTCCGCCGCGACCACGGACCTGGCCGCCGCCGTCAGGCGGTGGCGGATCCGCTCGGCGTAGGCGATCAGGAAGGACTTGCGGAACGCCCGGGTCCGCGAGCGGTGCTGCACCGGCGCGTGGTTCATCGCCGTCGTCGCCTGGACCAGCAGCGACGTGTACAGCAGCTCCACCGCGTCCAGGTCCGGGTCGAAGCCGACGACCGTGCAGTGGCCGTTGTGCTTGTCCCAGACGGCGCGGCAGCGGTTCGCCGTGGCCACCGCGTCCAGCAGCAGGGCCTTGGGCTGCTCGTAGGGGTTGTCGATGCCGATCCGGATCGCGGCGGGGGTCTCCGCCCGGCCGCTGCGGGCGGACAGCAGTGCGGCGTCGATGCTGTGACGGGCCATCAGCTCCTGCGCCTTCGCGCTGAGCGCCTCCGCCTCCTCCGGGAAGTCCGTGGACTCGGCCTTGGCCAGCAGTGCCCGGATCCGCCCGAGCATCTTGGGCTCGCCCGGCAGCGGCGCGCTCAGGTCCACCGCCTGCTCCTGCCCGGGAAGCGGGCCGACCGGGCCGAGGCGGGGCAGCCACCGCCACAGCTGGAGCACGGCGATCAGCTTGGACGCGGTGGCGAAGCGGTCGAGCCGGTGCCGCTGGGCGAAGGCGGCGAGGTAGTCCCGGTCGCGGCCCCACCACACCGACGCGTCCAGCTCCCGGAGCTGCTCGTGCCAACGGCGGTCGAAGGCCGCGGCGGGATAGCGCCGGGCCTCGGCGGCGATCAGGTCCACGGCCATCGCCGTCTCCGTGGCCTGCCAGGCCCGACGCACCGCCCGGACGGCGTCCGCCGGGCGCCAGTTGCGCGCCCAGAGGGACGCGACCTCCTCGTCCGTGCGGACCAGGGCCGCCTGGCTGACCAGCGGCCACAGCGGCGGGTGGGCGACCAGCTGGGAGGCGGCCTCGTCCCGCGCCGGGACGGTGCGGTGGCTCTCCGCCTCCAGCGCCTGCTGCACCGCGCGCGTCACCATCTCCCTGACGTGCTGGTTGTCGCCCATCTTCCTGCCCTTCCCACAGCCGAAGGTCAAGTGTCGCAGGGCGGACGGACAGCGGACCGGCGGCCGCGGGCCGCGGCGTTTGCGGATCATGCACACCACCGACACCGGGCCGAGACCGGGGTATGGCAAGCTGTGCCCGCCCCTCCTTCCGCACCGACCGCCTGACTGCGGGTCAACCTCCAAGGGACGAACGGCACATGGCAGACCGCCCCGCCATAACCAAGGCGCACCGCGCCCTCATCGGCATGGTCGCCACCGGCGCCTTCATCATCGCCGGCATCGGCTTCGCCGGTTCGTACGCCGCCGTGCGCGTGCTGGCGACCCGCAAGGGCTTCGGCGTCTTCGCCTATGTCTTCCCGGTCGGCGTGGACGTCGGCATCGCGGTGCTGCTGGCGCTGGACCTGGTGCTCACCTGGATGCGCATCCCGTTCCCGCTGCTGCGCCAGGCCGCCTGGCTGCTGACCGCCGGGACCATCGTCTTCAACGCCGCTTCCTCCTGGGGCGACGCGCTGGCGATGGGCATGCACGCGATCATCCCGGTGCTCTTCATCGTCGTGGTCGAGGCGGCCCGGCACGCCGTCGGCCGGATCGCGGACATCACGGCGGACCGGCACATGGAGTCGGTCCGGCTGATCCGCTGGGTGCTCTCGCCGATCCCGACCTTCCGGCTGTGGCGCAAGATGAAGCTCTGGGAGCTGCGCTCCTACGACGAGGTGGTGCGGCTGGAGCAGAACCGGCTCGTCTACCGGGCCCATCTGCGCGCCCAGTACGGGCGCCTGTGGCGGCGTCAGGCCCCGATCGAGACGGTGCTGCCGCTCAAGCTGGCCAAGTACGGCGTCCCGCTGGACCTGGAGCTGGTCAAGTCCCGTCCGGTGCAGGTGCTACAGGCCGAACCGCAGCTGGTCGGCGCCCCGACGCAGCCTGTCGGGGCGGTGGGCGCGGCGGCTGCCCCGGCTGCCCCGGCCGCCCCGCCGCCGCTGGTCGGACCCGCGCCCAACCCCGCCGCGGTCGCCGTGGACGTGCTCAAGCGGATCTCCGTCAGCCGCTACCGCCGCCCGCTGCAGGACCCGGACGCCGTGCCCGCGCCGGAGACCGGCCCGCAGTCCGTCGAGGAGCCGGTCGCCGAGGCCCCGGCCGCCGAGCCGTTGCTCCAGGCTCCCGCGTTCCCGGCTCAATCCGTCCCCGCTGACGGGCAGTTGGACACCCGCGGGGTGGCCTTCCTGAAGGGCCGGCCGCAGGAGGAGGAAGGCGCCGAGGCCTGGTTCGCGCCGCGCAGCGCGCCCAACGCGCAGATGGACACCGAGGACGCCGACCGCTACGTGGACGCGTTCATCAACTTCACCGAGGACTTCGGCTTCGAGCCCGACGCCGAGAAGCTCTCGCTCTACCTCGGCGAGAACGGCACCCAGGTCCCGCCGGGCGAACTGCAGCGGCTGTGGCCGCTGATGGGCGTGCGCTACCAGGCACGCATGGAGGCCTGAGGCGGGTCGTCCGGGCACCGCCCGGGGCACCGCGGCGCGGCGATCTTGTCACAAGTCCTCGACAGGCGGCCCGGGCACCGTGCGCGGCTCCCGTTCGTCCATCACCATGAGGGGTGAGTGGCAGCAGGGGAGGTCGCGATGTCCATGCAGCAGCCCTGGCGCGGCAACAGCCGGCCGGCGCAGGTGCCGCCCTCCGCGATGCGGGCGTCCACGGCGGACCGTGAGCGCACCGTGGAGGTGCTCAAGTCCGCCTTCGCCGAAGGGCGGTTGGACGTCGCCGAGTACCACGACCGGGTCGAGCTGACCTACCGGGCGCAGACCTACGGGCAGTTGGCGGCGCTGATCCAGGACCTGCCGGTCGGGCCGCTGCCGCCGATGCTGGGGCCGGTCCATCCGGCGCCCTATGCGGCGCCGTCCGTCCAGCAGCTGCTGCGGGGTCCCAGGCGGCGTACCAACGGGCTGGCCATCGCCTCCTTCGTCTGCGGGCTGGGGGAGGCGTTCACCTTCGGGCTGACCTCGCCGGTGGCCCTCGCGCTCGGCCTGGCCGCCCGCGGGCAGCTGCGGGACCGGCCGGACGAGGAGGGCGACGGGCTTGCGGTGACCGGTATCGTGCTCGGCAGCGTCGGCATCGCGATCTGGTGCTTCGTCCTCTGCCTCATGCTGCTGGCCCGCGGCTGACCGGCCCGGACGCCTCCGGTGCCGACGAGGTTGACAGGCGGGGCGGCCCTGGTCTAAAGGGCCCCTGCCCATTTGTTTTGACCCGCGCCCATGCGCTGGGTACGCTCTGACCTTGTGCCTGGGGTGTCCCCGGGTCTCTTGTGCGTGCGTGCATATCGGCCGCCGCGTCATGGGAACCGCTCTTCCACCACCGCACCGAGCAGCACTCTCGCAGAGCTGCCCGCAGGACCGGAAGAGGCCCGACACACCCGACCGCGTGGGTCGGAGAGTCGGTCGGACGCACCAGGTTAGTTTCAACTCAGTTGGCACGACGAAAACGGAGAAACGGTGCCTACGATCCAGCAGCTGGTCCGAAAGGGCCGGCAGGACAAGGTCGAGAAGAACAAGACGCCCGCACTGAAGGGTTCGCCCCAGCGTCGCGGCGTCTGCACGCGTGTGTACACGACCACCCCCAAGAAGCCGAACTCGGCTCTGCGTAAGGTCGCCCGTGTGCGCCTCACCAGCGGGATCGAGGTCACCGCTTACATTCCGGGCGAGGGCCACAACCTGCAGGAGCACTCCATCGTGCTCGTGCGCGGCGGTCGTGTGAAGGACCTGCCGGGTGTCCGCTACAAGATCATCCGCGGCTCCCTCGACACCCAGGGTGTCAAGAACCGCAAGCAGGCCCGCAGCCGCTACGGCGCCAAGAAGGAGAAGTAAGAATGCCTCGTAAGGGCCCTGCCCCGAAGCGTCCGGTCATCATCGACCCGGTTTACGGCTCTCCTGTGGTGACCCAGCTCGTCAACAAGATCCTGCTCCACGGCAAGCGCTCCACCGCCGAGCGCATCGTCTACGGTGCGCTCGAGGGTGTCCGCGAGAAGACCGGCAACGACCCGGTCGTCACGCTGAAGCGCGCCCTGGAGAACGTCAAGCCGACCCTCGAGGTCAAGTCCCGCCGTGTCGGTGGCGCGACCTACCAGGTGCCGGTCGAGGTCAAGCCGGGCCGTGCCAACACCCTGGCGCTGCGCTGGCTCGTCGGTTACTCCCGCGCCCGTCGCGAGAAGACCATGACCGAGCGTCTGCTCAACGAGATCCTGGACGCCTCCAACGGTCTGGGCGCCTCGGTGAAGCGTCGCGAGGACACCCACAAGATGGCCGAGTCCAACAAGGCCTTCGCGCACTACCGCTGGTAGTCCGAACCCCGTCAGAAACAGAAAGAGAGAGAAGCCACCATGGCTGCCACCTCCCTTGACCTCGCCAGGGTCCGCAACATCGGGATCATGGCGCACATCGACGCGGGCAAGACGACCACGACCGAGCGCATCCTGTTCTACACCGGCATCACCTACAAGATCGGTGAGGTCCACGACGGCGCTGCCACGATGGACTGGATGGAGCAGGAGCAGGAGCGCGGCATCACCATCACGTCCGCCGCGACCACCTGTCACTGGACGGTCGACGGCGTCGACAACACCATCAACATCATCGACACCCCGGGTCACGTCGACTTCACCGTCGAGGTGGAGCGCTCGCTGCGCGTGCTCGACGGTGCCGTCACGGTGTTCGACGGTGTGGCCGGTGTTGAGCCGCAGTCGGAGACGGTCTGGCGTCAGGCCGACCGCTACGGCGTGCCCCGCATCTGCTTCGTCAACAAGCTGGACCGCGTCGGTGCGGAGTTCTTCCGCTGCGTCGACTCCATCGTCGACCGGCTGAACGCCACGCCGCTGGTCATGCAGCTGCCGATCGGTGCCGAGGCCGACTTCTCCGGTGTCGTCGACCTGGTGAAGATGAAGGCGCTGGTCTGGTCCGCCGAGGCCGCCAAGGGCGAGATGTACGACGTCGTGGACATCCCCGAGTCGCACGCCGAGCTCGCCGAGGAGTACCGCGCCAAGCTGCTCGAGACCTCCGCCGAGGGCGACGACGAGCTGATGGAGATGTTCCTCGAGGGCCAGGAGCCCACCGAGGAGCAGCTGATCGCGGGCATCCGCCGCGGCACCATCGCCGGCGCCTTCACCCCGGTCTTCTGCGGCACCGCGTTCAAGAACAAGGGCGTCCAGCCCCTGCTCGACGCGGTCGTGAAGTACCTGCCGTCCCCGCTGGACATCGAGAGCATCAAGGGCCACAAGCCCGGTGACGAGTCGGTCGAGGTCTCCCGCAAGGCCTCCGACGACGAGCCGCTGGCCGCCCTGGCGTTCAAGATCATGTCCGACCCGCACCTGGGCAAGCTCACCTTCGTTCGCGTCTACTCCGGGCGTCTCGAGGCCGGCACCGCCGTCCTCAACTCGGTGAAGGGCAAGAAGGAGCGCATCGGCAAGATCTACCGCATGCACGCCAACAAGCGTGAGGAGATCGACTCGGTGGGCGCCGGCGACATCGTCGCCGTCATGGGCCTGAAGCAGACCACCACCGGTGAGACGCTGAGCGACGACAAGAACCCGGTCATCCTGGAGTCCATGGACTTCCCGGCCCCGGTCATCCGCGTCGCGATCGAGCCCAAGTCCAAGGGCGACCAGGAGAAGCTGGGTGTCGCCATCCAGCGTCTCGCGGAGGAGGACCCCTCCTTCCAGGTCAACACGGACGAGGAGACCGGCCAGACGATCATCGCGGGTATGGGCGAGCTGCACCTCGAGGTGCTGGTCGACCGTATGAAGCGCGAGTTCAAGGTCGAGGCGAACGTCGGTAAGCCGCAGGTGGCCTACCGCGAGACGATCCGCAAGGCCGTCGAGAAGGTCGACTACACCCACAAGAAGCAGACGGGTGGTTCCGGCCAGTTCGCCAAGGTCCAGATCTCGATCGAGCCGCTGGAGTCCGGCGAGGGCTACGAGTTCGTGAACGCCGTCACCGGTGGTCGCGTGCCTCGTGAGTACATCCCCTCGGTGGACGCCGGTGCGCAGGAGGCCATGGAGTTCGGTGTCCTCGCCGGCTACCCGCTCCAGGGCATCAAGGTGACGCTGCTCGACGGCCAGTCGCACGACGTCGACTCCTCCGAGCTCGCGTTCAAGATCGCCGGTTCGATGGCCTTCAAGGAGGCCGCGAAGAAGGCGTCCCCGGTCCTGCTCGAGCCGATGATGGCCGTCGAGGTCACCACGCCCGAGGACTACATGGGTGACGTGATCGGCGACATCAACTCCCGCCGTGGCCAGATCCAGGCCATGGAGGAGCGCCACGGCGCTCGCGTCGTCAAGGCGCTGGTGCCCCTGTCGGAGATGTTCGGCTACGTCGGCGACCTGCGCAGCAAGACGTCCGGCCGCGCCAGCTACTCCATGCAGTTCGACTCGTACGCCGAGGTTCCCAAGAACGTGGCGGAAGAGATCGTGGCCAAGGCCAAGGGCGAGTAAGTACCGCCTGATCCCATACGGGGTCAACCCGGTGCAAAACACCCCTTAGGCTGTGAGGAGGTGGTCCTGGGGCTCGTGAACCCGCGAGCCCCGGGCCCCTCCGGCCCCCACCCCAGACCACCTGACGTCGTACGGCGTACAGAAACTGTCCTCAGGAGGACCCCCAGTGGCTAAGGCCAAGTTCGAGCGGAGCAAGCCGCACGTCAACATCGGCACCATCGGTCACATCGACCACGGCAAGACCACGCTGACTGCCGCGATCACCAAGGTGCTGCACGACGCGTACCCGGACATCAACCCCTTCACGCCGTTCGACCAGATCGACAAGGCGCCGGAGGAGCGTCAGCGCGGTATCACCATCTCCATCGCGCACGTCGAGTACCAGACCGAGGCGCGTCACTACGCCCACGTCGACTGCCCGGGTCACGCCGACTACATCAAGAACATGATCACCGGTGCCGCGCAGATGGACGGCGCCATCCTCGTGGTCGCCGCCACCGACGGCCCGATGCCGCAGACCAAGGAGCACGTCCTCCTGGCCCGCCAGGTCGGCGTCCCCTACATCGTCGTGGCCCTGAACAAGGCCGACATGGTGGACGACGAGGAGATCCTGGAGCTCGTCGAGCTCGAGGTCCGCGAGCTGCTCTCCGAGTACGAGTTCCCGGGCGACGACCTCCCGGTCGTCCGCGTCTCCGCGCTGAAGGCGCTGGAGGGCGACAAGGAGTGGGGCGAGAAGCTCCTCGGCCTGATGCACGCGGTGGACGAGGCCATCCCGACCCCCGAGCGTGACGTCGACAAGCCGTTCCTGATGCCGATCGAGGACGTCTTCACGATCACCGGTCGTGGCACCGTCGTCACCGGCCGCATCGAGCGCGGTGTCCTGAAGGTCAACGAGACCGTCGACATCATCGGCATCAAGCCGGAGAAGACCTCCACCACGGTCACCGGCATCGAGATGTTCCGCAAGCTGCTCGACGAGGGCCAGGCCGGTGAGAACGTCGGTCTGCTGCTCCGCGGCATCAAGCGCGAGGACGTCGAGCGCGGCCAGGTCATCATCAAGCCGGGTTCGGTCACCCCGCACACCGACTTCGAGGCCCAGGCCTACATCCTGTCGAAGGACGAGGGTGGCCGCCACACCCCGTTCTTCAACAACTACCGCCCGCAGTTCTACTTCCGTACCACGGACGTGACCGGCGTCGTGACCCTCCCCGAGGGCACCGAGATGGTCATGCCGGGCGACAACACCGCCATGACGGTCGCGCTGATCCAGCCGGTCGCCATGGAGGAGGGCCTGAAGTTCGCCATCCGTGAGGGTGGCCGCACCGTCGGCGCCGGCCAGGTCACCAAGATCCTGAAGTAATTCAGGTCTCTGGGTAGTACCCGGTAAGAACGAGCCCCGCCTTCTGTCCTGATCGGGACAGTAGGCGGGGCTCGTGCGTTTTAGCATCGGATGCAGGTATTCGTTCGGGTTCGAGAGGCGGGTGGCAGCACATCGTGACGGCGCGGGGGACGGCCGGCATACGGCCGGAGGCGGGGGGACCGCCCAGATCGCGACGGAACAGCCGACGGAGGCACGGCCTGGCCGCGCTGTGGCTGGCGGCGTCCTGGATCCTGCCGCCGCTGCTGGTGTTCCTGCACGGCGGTCCCGTCCTGCTGGTCCTGGTGCTGCTCGGCACGGCGGCCGCGGTCCGCTCCGGGGGCGTGCTGCTGGACCGGCTGGTCCTGGCCGGGCTGCTGCTCTGCGGCGAGGTGCTGCTGCTGGGCCTGCTGCTCTCGGTCTGGCCGTGGGGGCTGTCCGTGCCGCTCTCCTGCTCGCTGCTGCTGACGGCGGCCGGGCTGTGGTGGTGGGCCGCGGGACGGCGTCCGGAGCTGCCGCTGCGGTTCCGCCCGAGCGACCTGCTGGTGCTCGGCACCGGCCTCTTCACGGCCCGTCAACTCCTGCGTCCGCTCCGGGGGTTGACCGACGTCCAGCAGCTCGCGTACGACGCGCAGGCGCCCGACGCCTACGTCCACTACGCCGTCCTCGACGGCATCCAGCGGCTGCACGGCTACCTGTTCCTGCACGCCGACGCGGCGCGGACGTTCGTCAAGACGCCGACGGAGACGGCCTACCCGCAGGGTTCGCACTTCCTGCTGGCCTGGATCGACCTGGTGCTGCGCGACGGCCGGGTGGAGACGGACGCGCTGGCCGGGTTCACCTGGCTCTTCCACGTCCAGCTGCTCCTGCTGGCGCTGCTGTCGGCGCTGGTCGTCTGGGGTGCGCGCTGGGTGGGCGGGCCGCGGCTGCGCGGCTGGCGCACCGGTGCCGTCTGCGGCCTGCTGGCCGGGCTGGTGACGGCGTCGCCGTTCGTGGTCCTGATCCGGTACGGCTTCTACTCCGAGGTGCTGGGCCTGGTCGTCGTGGCCGCGGCCGTCGCGCTGCTGGTGCGGCCGGCGTTCCCGCTCCCGGAGCAGGCCGCGGTGGTGGTCGCCGCGGGAACCGCGATCGCCTACACCTACAACGTCTACCTCGGCCTGTTCGGCTTCGCGGCCGTCGGACTGATGCTGGTGGAGCGGGCACGCATCCGCCCGGCGCTGCGCTGGTGGCTGCCGGTGGTGCTGCTGGGCGCGGGGCTCGCCGCGCTGCCCACCCTGATCGCGGTCACCACCTCGCTGAACGTCGCCGACCAGGCGAACGCGGGGGGCAGCCCGGCCAGCACCCAGTCGCTGCTGCTGCTGGTCGCCCTGGGGCTGCTGGTGCCGCTCACTCTGCTCCGGCCGGCGCTGCGCGGCGTGCCCGCGGCCCGGTCCGGTCTCGCCGTCGTCCTGGGCGGCGGGCTGACCCTGCTGGCCTTCGCCGCCTGGCAGCTGAGCACCCGGCACTCGCTCAGCTACTACTTCCACAAGGACGCCACCGGCACCGTCGTCGCGCTGCTGGTGCTCAGCGGCGGCGCGGGCTGGCTGCTGCGCCCGGCCCCCGTGCCGCGCGGCCGCTGGGGACGGGTCCCCGGCGCCCTGGCGGCGGTCGCGGCGACGGCGATAGCCGCGCTGCTCGCGCTGAACGTCGACTGGGGCGTGCAGACGCCGACGACGACGAACACCGCGTCCGCCTTCGCCGGACTGCCGCTGTCCGGCTGGGCGCACGGCGACTTCCGGGAGCCGGGGACCTCCCTCGACGTCGGGGGCGCCCGCAGCGGCCGCGCCGCCCAGGCCGACTACGGGGGCCGGACGCACAGCCGGGGCCCTGACCTCGACACCACCGCGCCGCCCGGAGCACAGGCCGCCGAGAGCAGGCAGCTGCGGGAGGCCACCGGGCCGGTCATGGTGCTGGACCGGGCGGACGGCTGGGCCAACCGCCGGGACAGCTTCCTCGCCGCGACCCTGCGGCACCGCCAGGGCGACATGACCGGCGTGGACATGGAGATATACCAGGTGGACATGGGCCCTGAGGTCCCGTCGCCCGCCGTCTACCGCAGCTCGCTGTGGCACCTGGCGGCAGCGGTCCGGGCCGAGCACGAGCCGGTGACGGTACTGGTCGCGAACGCCGAGCTGGCCGACCGGATCCGCCGCGACCTTCCGGTCCTGCTGCACGGAGCCCGGGTGACGGTCCGCCGGCTCGATCCCTTGGTCACGGCCCGGTAGGCGGCGGTTCGGGATCGGTTGTGAGCCGTCGCCCGTCCGACCGGCCGGTCAAGCGGCTTCCGGCGGCCGGATAGAGTGTGCTGGTTCGTTCTGGCTCCGAAAGGACGGCTGGTGTCCCGGACCCTCGTCTCAACCCAGGAGGACGGCCCCGCGACGGCGGTGCGGCCGCCCTCGCTGCGTTCGCGCGCGACGCGGCTGTGGGAACGCGTCCCTCCCCGGCTCCGGCTGCCCGTCGCCGTCTACGCCGCCTGCCAGCTGGTGCTGCTGGGCTGGTGGGCCGCGTTCTTCCCGGGGCTGATGAGCTACGACAGCATCGCCTACGTCTGGCAGGTCACCACCGACCACTGGCTGGGCAACCACTCGGTGCTCTACAACGCGCTGGTGTGGCTGTCCATCCAGATCTGCGGCGACCTGTGGCTGCTGACCCTGGTGCAGACGGTCGCCTACGCCGCGGCCTTCGCCTACACCTGCGTGGC
Source organism: Streptacidiphilus monticola (assembly GCF_042658505.1). Classification (NCBI taxonomy): domain Bacteria; kingdom Bacillati; phylum Actinomycetota; class Actinomycetes; order Kitasatosporales; family Streptomycetaceae; genus Streptacidiphilus; species Streptacidiphilus monticola. Next base: position 52,652 of record NZ_JBHSQJ010000138.1, read on the forward strand.
GCTGCGCGATCTCGGCGTCCGCGGGCGCTGGAGCGCGCCGGCGGCCGTCGCCCTCGCGGTGCTGCCGGCGACCGGCTCGCTGGCCGTCTTCGTGTGGAAGGACTCCGCCTTCACGGCCAGCGCGCTGCTCGCCTTCGCCGCCTCGCTGCGCCTGATCGCCCGGCGGCTGAAGGGCCGTCAGGCCGTCCGCGACCGCGGCTTCTACCGGGAGCTTGCGCTGCTGGAGGCCGGGCTGCTCGGCATCGCGCTGTTCCGGAACAACAGCATCCTCGTGGTGCTGCTGGCCTTCCCCTTCCTGGTGTTCGCGCTGCAGCGGATGCGCCGCTGGATCACCGCGCTGACCGCCGCCACCACCGTGGTCTACCTGCTGCTGCAGTTCCTGGTCTATCCGGCCGTCGGCATCGTCATGCCGCGCACCGACCAGGTCTACGCCTTCAACTACGCGGACATCGCCGTCGCCTACGGCAAGGACCCGAGCAGCTTCACCGCCGCCGACCTGGCCGTGATGAAGAAGGTCGCCCCGCTCTCGCACTGGCGCGGCAACGGCGCCAACTGCTGGGACGTGGACGACACCATGCAGGCGCCCTTCGACCGGGCGGCCGCGAGCGCCAACAACGACCAGCTGCTGACCATCTGGACCGAGGTCCTCAAGCGGACCCCCCAGCTGGTGGCGTACGGCCACCTGTGCCGCTCGCAGATCGCCTGGGGCATCTTCCCCGGTCCCGGCGCCCTGCACGGCAACACGATGATCGCGCAGCCGGTCGTGCCCGCGAACCTCTTCGGCTGGGCCGACTGGAACAAGCAGATCAAGCACAGCCCCTACCGCTCCGAGCTGCGGATCCGCCCGCTCTCGGACACCCTGCACAAGGCCGCGAGCTGGTGGTACTACCTCAGCGAGACCCCGCAGCTGCAGTGGCTGCTGTGGCGCGGCGCGTTCTGGTGCTACCTGGCCTACGGCGTCGTGGCGCTGTGGATCCGGCGCCGCAGGCAGTGGGCCGCGATCGGACTGGCCGCGTTCACGGCCGGCCTGCAGCTGTCGGTGATCGCCGCCAACCCGGCGCCGCTGGCCCGCTACGTGCTGCCGGTGGTCTACCTCGGCGTCTTCTCGCTGACCCTGCTGCCGGCGCTGCGTACGCCCCGCCGCGGCGGCGAGGAGCCGGAGGCCTGACCCCGGGGGCCGACGGACCGTCGGCCCCCGCACGGCTCCTGACGACGCGTCAGGAGCCGTGCCGCATCCGCCAGGACGCCCAGGCCGAGGAGACCATGTCGGTCAGGTCGTAGCGGGCGGACCAGCCCAGCTCCTTGGCGATCAGCTCGGCGGAGGCGACCACCCGGGGGGAGTCCCCGGGACGGCGGGGCACCACCTCGGGGGTGGTGTCCCTGCCGGTGACCTCGGCCACCACGTCGAGCACCTGGCGCACCGAGACGCCCTCGCCGCGGCCGATGTTGAGCACGAGCTGGGTCCGCTCGTCCCGCTCCAGCCGGTCCGCGGCCGCGACGTGCGCGTCGGCGACGTCCGCGACGTGGATGTAGTCGCGGATGCAACTGCCGTCCGGCGTCGGGTAGTCGTCGCCGAAGAGGCGGGGGCGCTCCCCGGCCTCCAGTCGCTCGAAGACCATCGGGACGAGGTTGAACACGCCAGGGTCGCCCAGTTCGGGGGCGGCCGCGCCGGCCACGTTGAAGTAGCGCAGCGAGACCGTGCCCATGCCGTGGGCCCGGCCGGCGGCCCGGACCAGCCACTCGCCGACGAGCTTGGTCTCGCCGTAGGGGCTGAGCGGCGCGCACGGCGTGTCCTCGGTGACCAGCTCGGCGTCCGGCATGCCGTAGACCGCGGCGGAGGAGGAGAGCAGGAAGCCCCTGACCCCGCCCGCAGCGGCCGCCTCCAATACGGTGCGCAGGCCCTCGACGTTCTCCCGGTAGTACCGCAGCGGCTGCTCCACCGACTCGCCGACCTGCTTCTTCGCGGCGATGTGCAGCACCCCGCGTACGCCGTGCTCGCGGATCGTCCGGGCCACCAGCTCGCCGTCCAGGGTCGAGCCGCGCACCAAGGGCACGTCCGCGGGGACGAGCCCCGCGTCGCCGGTGCTCAGGTCGTCCAGGACGACGACCTGACGGCCGCTCGCACGCATGGCGCGCACGACATGTGCGCCGATGAATCCGGCACCGCCGGTGATCAACCAGGTCATGAACTCGCTCTTCGCTCGGCTGCGGGTCAGCGCGAGCGTACCGCGTGGCGGATCATGGCCCGGGCGCCGGGAAGCCCGGCCTTGGTCACCGCCCCGGGCAGCATGGTGAGCGCGTGCAGCCGCGAGGACAGGTGCAGCCGGGACACCTTGGCGGCCCGGTGCCAGCCGTGGGCCTCCAGCCGGTCCCCGGTCTCGGCGAAGAACCGCCGGGCCTCGTCGAAGCGTTCGCCGCTGAAGGCCTTGGCCGACGACTCGCTGGCCGCGTGCCGGCGGTAGCTGAAGCACAGCTCCGGGCTGACGGCCAGGGTCGCCCCGTCCAGCAGGAGGTCGACGACGAGGGCGAGGTCCTGGATGACGCCGAGGTCCTTGCGGAAGCCGTGCCGGCGGACGTCCTCGGTGCGCCAGCAGACCGACGGGAAGTACAGCCAGTTGCCGCGCAGCAGGCTCGCCGCCAGCTCCTCGCCGCCGAGCAGTCCGGCGGGGGGCTGCTTCGGGGCGTAGATCATCCGCTTGGTGCGGTCGGCCAGGGTGTCGTAGGGCTGCCCGTCGGAGCCGATGACCTCGACGCCGGGCTGCACCAGCCACGCCTCCGGGTGCCGGGCCAGGGCCGCCCGTACCACCGCGAGGTAGTTGGGGTGCATCAGGTCGTCGCAGCCCATCATCACCATGCGCTCGTACTCGGCGAGTTCGACGCAGCGGTTGAAGTTGCCGGTGACGCCCAGGTTCTGCGGATTGCGGAAGTAGCGGACCCGGGGGTCGGCCAGCTCCTCGAACCACTCCGGGACGCCGGGCTCGCGCCCGTCGTCCACGACGGTGAGGCGCCAGTCGTCGCCGTCCTGGGCGAGGACGCTGCGCACGGCGTCCTGCATCTGCCCGACATCGCCGTAGTAGGGCAGCAGGATGTCGAACCCCGGTGCTGCGCTGGTCACTTGGCCGCTGCTCCCGCCAGTTCGCGGGTCTCCTCGCGGCGCGGGACCTCGGGCATCCGCCGGATCATCGCCAGCAGCAGCACGAACCCGGCGCGGCCCAGGTAGACCATGGCCTTCAGCGGGGAGGCGCTCGGCGTCCCGGTGGTGCGCTCCCGCATCGCCACCGGTATCTGACGCACCGTGAAACCGCAGCGGATCGCGCCGACCATGCTCTCCACGGTGTCGCCGAGGTACTCCACCGGGTACCAGTGGGCGAAGAACTCGATCAGGTTCCGGTTGCAGGCGCGGAAGCCCGACGTGGTGTCCGTGAGCCGGGTCCTGGCGATCCGTGACAGCACGACGGACAGCAGCTTCATGGCCCACTTGCGCGGACCGCGGACGGTGTAGGCGCCCTCCCCGGCGAAGCGGGCGCCGATCACCAGGTCCGCCTGGCCCAGCGCGGCGACCAGCTGGGGGACGTAGGCCGGGTCGTGCTGGCCGTCCGCGTCGCACTGGATGGCGATGTCGTAGCCGTGCTCGTAGGCGTAGCGGTAGCCCAGCCGCATCGCGCCGCCGACGCCCAGGTTGTAGGGGAGCCGGGCGACCGCGGTGGCGCCGTAGGCGGCGGCCACGGCGGCCGTCTCGTCCGCGGATCCGTCGTCCACGACGAGGGTGTCCACCGACGGCAGCTTCTCCTGGATCTCCTTCAGGATGGCCGGCAGGCCCTCCGACTCGTTCCAGGCGGGCAGGATGAGCAGGACGCGCTGGTTCATCGGGCGGACACCTCGTGGTTGTCGGTCTGGCCCTGGTGGAGCTCCTCACGGAGCTCGGCGAGCGCGGAGCCCTGCTGCTCCAGGGTGGTGCGGAGCAGGGCGATGTCCTCGGCGAGGGTGCGGGTCTCCTCCTCCAGCCGGCTGGACTCCCAGCTGAGGTGCAGGCTGACCAGCAGGACCAGGATGAAGCCGGCGAAGAGCACCAGGCTCGCGCCGCTGGCGACGCCGAGGTTGTGCGCGATGCCGTCGAGCAGGCTCGGGAAGAAGCCGACCGGGACCACGACCAGGCCGATGGCCAGCCAGATGGCCGCGTACTTCTCCCGCAGCTGCTGGCGGCGCAGCAGTTCCAGGATGCTCCCGAGCACCAGCAGGCTGGTGATCGAGGTGAGCACGGAGAGTTGCACTGCCGTGGCCTTTCGCAGTCGAGGGCTGGGGAAAGCGTATCCGGTCAGAGGGAACGATGCGTTTCCTGCCGGATGGGGTGCGCTGCGTCCGGAGGCAGCTGCCGCGCGGGCGGCTCGGCTTCGGGCAGCACGGGCCGCCGGACCAGCAGGAGCAGGACCGCGGCCGTGGCCGTGGACCCGGCGAACCAGCCGAGCTCGGCCCGGGTGGCCGCGGACGCCGGGACGAAGGAGACGGCCACCAGGACGGCCGTGCCCACGGTCCAGCCCAGCAGCTGAAGCCGGTGCAGGCCCATGGCGGCGAGCGCCTGGCCGAGCACGAGGGCCAGCATGTAGGCCATCGTCCCGGCCGCGAACCAGAAGTAGTCCAGAGAACGGAGAACATCCGGTGAGTTCATGAACGTGTGGGTCAGCCAGCGGCCCAGCAGCACCGAGGGCACGCCCCCGGCGACGCCCAGCGCCGCGATGACCGCGCAGGTGCGCAGCAGCATCCGCTGGAAGCCGGGCCGGTCCCCGGCGGTGGCCGCCGCGGAGAGCCCGGTCATCAGCGTCGGCTGCAGCGAGCCGAAGACGAACAGCGGGACCCGGCACAGCACGCCGGCCGTGAGCACCGCGAAGGTCAGGTCGCTGTTGGTGTCGAGCAGACCGATGACCAGCACCGGTGCGTTGACGACCAGTTGGGCCAGGACCGAGGAGCCGGCCATCAGGCCCATGTGCTCCAGCAGCTCCCCCCAGGGCATCGGGGGTCCGGGCCGCGAGCGGCGCAGCGCCGGACGCAGCGTCAGCAGCATGGCCAGCAGCGGGCCGGCGCCCAGGACCAGGCCGTAGGCGAGGGCCTGGTGCACCCCGGCCAGGACCAGGCCGAGCGAGAGCACGATCCGCAGCAGGCCGTCCAGGCCCAGCGACCAGCCGTAGGCGTCGAACAGGCCGAGGCCGGCCAGCATGCCGCGGACCAGGTACACCGCGGCCATGCCGACGAGCGCGGCGCCGAAGGCCCAGACCAGGCCCAGGTCCCCGGCGAAGAGGTGGTCCGCCAGCGGCCGCGCCGCCAGCGCCAGCGCGCCGCAGAGCACCGCCAGCACGACGACGGTGAGCCAGGTGGCCCGGCGCAGCACCGGCAGCACGCCCTCGCCGCGCACCTCGCGGGCGGCGACGACCCGGGTCAGCTCCTGCTCGACCGGGAAGAACAGGCCCAGGCTCAGGGTCATCACCAGCGACCAGAGCTCGGACACCGCGGCCCGCGCGTCGGAGGAGAGCGCGTGCCCGGCGACGGCGATCTGGATGTAGGAGGCCGCGCCGAGCACCAGCGTCCCGCCGATCACCAGGTGGGTGCCGGGCGGGATGAACCGGAGCGCCTTGGCGAGCGGGCTAGCCATGATCGGCGACCCCGGGGGCCGCGGCGCGGGCCGCCGCGGCGAGCGCGGCGAAGCCGGGGCGCCCCAGCGCCTGCGTCAACTGCTGCTGCCACTCCGGCAGTTGGGTCAGTCCAGCGGCCGCCCAGCGGTCGTGGCCGAGCACGCTGAAGGCCGGCCGCCGGGCCGGGCGTGGGAAGGCGTCGGTGGTGGTGGGGCGGACGCGCTCCGGGTCCAGTCCGGCCAGCCGGAACACCTCGCGGGCCAGACCGAACCACGTGGTCCGCCCGGCGGCGGTGCCGTGGTAGACGCCCGCCGGGGCGGCACCGGCCAGCGCGGCCAGACCCAGCGCGTGCAACTGGCGGGCCAGGGCGTCGGTCCACGTCGGCTGGCCCTGCTGGTCGTCGACGACGCTCAGGGTCTCCCGCTGGGCGGCCAGCTTGAGCATGGTGGCGACGAAGTTGCCGCCGTGCTCGCCGTAGAGCCAGGCGGTGCGGACGGTGTACCCGGTCTCCGGCAGCAGTTCGGCCACCGCCTGCTCGCCGAGCAGCTTGGTGCGGCCGTACGCGTTGACCGGACCGGTCGCGGCCGACTCCGCGTAGGGCTCGGCCGCGTCGCCGGGCAGGACGTAGTCGGTGGACACCTGCAGCAGCCGCGCGCCGCTGTCGGCGCAGGCCGCCGCCAGGTGGCGCACGCCGGTGCCGTTGACCGCGGCGGCGGCGTCCTCCGCCGACTCCGCGCCGTCCACGTCGGTCCAGGCCGCGCAGTTGACGACCAGGTCGTGCCCGGCCACCGCGGCCTTGACCGCGGCGGCGTCGGTGACGTCCAGCTCGGCGCGGGTCAGCGCGGTGGCCTCCGCGCCGGCGGCGGCGAGCACGGCCAGCAGGTCCCGGCCGAGCATCCCGCCCGCGCCGGTCACCAGCCAACGAGTCGTCACGACAGCGCCGCCTTCTCCTTGAGCGGCTCCCACCAGGCCCGGTTCTCGCGGTACCAGGCGACGGTGGCCGCCAGGCCGTCCTCGAAGGACACCTGCGGGGTGTAGCCCAGCTCCTCGCTGATCTTGCTGATGTCCAGCGAGTAGCGCAGGTCGTGACCCTTGCGGTCCTCGACCGGGACGACCATGTCCCAGCCCTGCCCGGTGGCCTCCAGCAGACGCTCCGTCAGCTCACGGTTGGTCAGTTCGGTGCCGCCGCCGATGTTGTAGACCTCGCCCGCGCGGCCCTTGACCAGCGCCAGCTGGATGCCGCGGCAGTGGTCCGAGACGTGCAGCCAGTCGCGGACGTTGGCGCCGGTGCCGTAGAGCGGCACCTTCTTCCCGTCGATCAGGTTCGTGGTGAACAGCGGGATGACCTTCTCGGGGAACTGGTAGTGCCCGTAGTTGTTGGAGCAGCGGGTCACCACCACGTCCATCCCGTGCGTGCGGTGGTACGCCAGCGCCAGCAGGTCGGAGCCCGCCTTGGAGGCGCTGTAGGGGGAGTTGGGGCTCAGCGGCCACTCCTCCGTCCACGAGCCCTCGGCGATCGAGCCGTACACCTCGTCGGTGGAGACGTGCACGAAGCGGCCGACGCCGTGCTTGCGGGCCGCGTCCAGCAGCACCTGCGTGCCCAGCACGTTGGTGGTGACGAAGGGCCCGGCGCCCGCGATCGACCGGTCCACGTGCGACTCGGCGGCGAAGTGGACGACCGCGTCCTGACCGGCCATCACCTGGTCGACGGCGTCCTGGTCGCAGATGTCGCCCCGCACGAAGCGGTAGCCGGCGTGGTCCGCGACCGGGGCCAGGTTGGCCTCCACCCCGGAGTAGGTGAGCTTGTCCAGCACCGTGACCTGCGCGCCCTGGGGCAGCGCCGCACGGTCGGACAGCAGCTGGCGGACGAACTCCGACCCGATGAACCCGGCGCCGCCGGTGACGAGAATGCGCATAATGCGTCAGCATAGGCGGGCCGGGTGAGAGCCGTACGCGCGGTGCCGCATAGAGTGGGCCCCATGCGCGGCATTCTCCTGGCCGGTGGCACCGGCTCGCGGCTCTGGCCGCTGACCAGGGCGGTCTCGAAGCAGCTGATGCCCGTCTACGACAAGCCCATGGTCTACTACCCGCTGGCCACCCTGATGATGGCCGGGATCCGGGAGATCCTGGTGGTCACCACCCCCCAGGACCAGGACCAGTTCCGGCGCCTGCTCGGCGACGGCTCCCAGTGGGGCCTGCGACTCGAGTACGCGGCGCAGGAGCGCCCCGAGGGCATCGCCCAGGCCTTCCTGCTCGGCGCGGACTTCGTCGGCGACGAGTCGGTGGCCCTGGTGCTCGGCGACAACATCTTCCACGGCAGCGGCCTCGGCACCCGACTCGCCAGCGAGAACCGGGAGTTGACCGGCGGCCGGATCTTCGCCTACCCCGTCGCCGACCCCAGCGCGCTCGGCGTCGTCGAGTTCGACGCGGACGGCCGGGTGCTCTCCATCGAGGAGAAGCCGGAGAAGCCCAAGTCCCGCTACGCGGTCCCGGGCCTGTACTTCTACGACAACCAGGTGGTGGAGATCGCCCGCGGGCTGAAGCCCAGCGCCCGGGGCGAGCTGGAGATCACCGCCGTCAACGAGGCGTACCTGCGCCGCAGCGAGCTGCGGGTGACCAAGCTCGACCGGGGCACCGTCTGGCTGGACACCGGCACCTTCGAGCTGATGGTCCAGGCCTCCGAGTACGTCCGGGTGATCGAGCAGCGGCAGGGCTACAAGGTCGGCTGCGTCGAGGAGATCGCCTGGCGCATGGGGTACATCGACGCCGCGCAGCTGCGCGACCTCGCCGAGCCGCTGCTCAAGAGCGGCTACGGCCAGTACCTGGTCAACATCCTGGACGAAGGGGCACAGAGGTGAAGATCCGTCCGCTGGGCATCGAGGGCGCCTGGGAGATCACGCCCGTGCTGCACGGGGACCCGCGCGGGCTCTTCACCGAGTGGTTCCGCTTCGACCGGCTGGCGGAGGCGGTGGGCCACCCGCTGCGGCTGGCCCAGGGCAACCTGTCGGTCTCCGCCGCGGGCGTGGTCCGCGGCATCCACTTCGCCGACGTGCCGCCGAGCCAGGCCAAGTACGTCACCTGCGTCCGCGGCGCGGTGCTCGACGTCATCGTCGACATCCGGGTGGGCTCGCCGACCTTCGGCCAGTGGGAGGGCGTCCGCCTCGACGAGGAGGAGCGGAAGGCGGTCTACCTGTCCGAGGGCCTCGGCCACGGCTTCTGCGCCCTGACCGACGACGCGACGCTCAGCTACCTCTGCAGCGAGACCTACAACCCGACCGGCGAGCACGGCATCCACCCGCTCGACCCGGACCTGGCCGTCGAGTGGCCGGCCGCGGCCCCGCAGCTGTCCGCCAAGGACGAGGCCGCGCCCACCCTGGCCGAGGCCCGCGCGGCCGGCCTGCTGCCGCGGTACGAGGACTGTCTCGCCTATTACCGGCAGCTGAACGGCTCCTGACGAGGCCTCAGGGCGGGGGCGAACCGGTGCGCCCGCCTTGATTGGCCAGCACTCTGTCCGGTATGGCACACTGGCCAGGTTGCTCGATCGAGCGCCGATGCCGTGCGCCCTCTGTCCGAGGGACCGGAAGCGAGTCCCACAGTACTCGTCGTGCCCGTGATGGCCGTATGCCTGTGATCCGCCCTGCGCGGACGAGGTGCGGCAGCTGCGGCGCGGAAGTACGGGAATCTTCCGGGAAGCATGTGCGGAGGTGCCGATCCGGTGTTTCGGCACGTCCTTTTTTACGGGGACGATCGCGACACGCCCGACCGCGTGGGTCGGACGAACGTGCGGGACACCACCCAGACCCCCACCCGGGGGCCCTGGGTCGCAGAGGCAGCAAGACGACAAGAAGGACTACGAAGTAGCCATGGCGGGACAGAAGATCCGCATCCGGCTCAAGGCCTACGACCACGAGGTCATCGACTCCTCGGCGAAGAAGATCGTCGAGACGGTGACGCGTACTGGTGCGCAGGTCGCGGGCCCGGTGCCGCTGCCCACTGAGAAGAACGTGTACTGCGTCATCCGCTCGCCGCACAAGTACAAGGACTCGCGCGAGCACTTCGAGATGCGCACGCACAAGCGCCTGATCGACATCCTCGACCCGACGCCCAAGACCGTTGACTCTCTGATGCGACTCGACCTGCCGGCCGGTGTCGACATCGAGATCAAGCTCTGAGGGGCGTGAGCTGAGAATGGCTAAGCAGATCAAGGGCATCCTGGGCGAGAAGCTCGGCATGACCCAGGTTTGGGACGAGAACAACCGGATCGTTCCGGTGACCGTCGTCAAGGCCGGGCCGAACGTCGTGACCCAGGTCCACACCGCCGACGGCACCGGCTACGACGCCGTGCAGATCGGCTTCGGCGACATCGACCCGCGCAAGGTGAACAAGCCCCTCGCGGGCCACTTCGCCAAGGCCGGCGTGACCCCGCGCCGCCACCTGGTGGAGCTGCGCACCTCGGACGCCTCCGAGTACACCCTGGGCCAGGAGATCACCGCTGAGGTGTTCGAGGCCGGTGTCAAGGTCGACGTGACCGGCACCTCCAAGGGCAAGGGCTTCGCCGGTGTCATGAAGCGCCACAACTTCCGTGGCCTCGGCGCCGGGCACGGCACGCAGCGCAAGCACCGCTCTCCCGGCTCCATCGGTGGCTGCGCCACCCCGGGCCGCGTGTTCAAGGGCCTGCGCATGGCGGGCCGCATGGGCCACGAGCGTGTCACCACGCAGAACCTGACCGTCCACGCCGTTGACGCGGAGAAGGGTCTGCTGCTCATCAAGGGCGCGGTCCCCGGTCCGAACGGCGGCCTCGTCCTGGTCCGCACTGCGGCGAAGGGGGCCTGAAGCAATGAGCACCATCAACGTTCTCTCCCCCGCGGGTGAGACCGTCGGCACCGTCGAGCTGCCCGCTGAGATCTTCGACGCCAAGGTCAGCGTTCCGCTGATGCACCAGGTCGTCGTCGCTCAGCTCGCCGCCGCTCGTCAGGGCACCCACAAGGCGAAGAACCGCGGCGAGGTCCGCGGTGGCGGCAAGAAGCCGTACCGCCAGAAGGGCACCGGCCGCGCCCGTCAGGGTTCGACCCGTGCGCCGCAGTTCGCCGGTGGTGGCGTCGTGCACGGTCCCGTGCCGCGTGACTACTCGCAGCGGACCCCGAAGAAGATGAAGGCCGCCGCCCTCCGCGGTGCCCTCACCGACCGGGCGCGCAACAACCGCATCCACGTCGTCACCGGCGTGACCGCGACCGAGGCGCCGTCCACCAAGGCTGCCCGCACGCTGCTCGGCAAGATCAGCGAGCGCAAGAACGTCCTGCTGGTCATCGAGCGCGATGACGAGCTGGCCCTCAAGAGCGCCCGCAACCTGCCGACCGTGCACATCCTGGACGCCGGTCAGCTGAACACCTACGACGTGCTCGTCTCCGACGACGTGGTCTTCACCCAGGCCGCCTTCGAGCGCTTTGTGGCCGGTCCGGTCGCTTCCGCCAAGGCTGTCGCCGCTGAGGGCGAGCTCGATGGGAGCGCCGCCTGATGAGCGACATCACGAGCAAGACGTACACGGACCCCCGTGACGTCCTGATCAAGCCGGTCATCTCGGAGAAGAGCTACGCGCTGCTCGACGAGAACAAGTACACGTTCATCGTGTCGCCGGACGCCAACAAGACCCAGATCAAGCAGGCCGTCGAGGCGGTCTTCTCGGTCAAGGTCGCCAACGTCAACACGCTGAACCGCCAGGGCAAGCGCAAGCGCTCCCGCACCGGCTTCGGCAAGCGCAAGGACACCAAGCGCGCCATCGTGACGCTGGCAGAGGGCAACCGCATCGACATCTTCGGGGCTCCGACCGCCTGAGCGGCCGGGATTCCGTAACGGTTAAGGACAGAAGAAGCCATGGGCATCCGCAAGTACAAGCCGACAACGCCGGGCCGTCGCGGCTCCAGCGTTGCCGACTTTGTCGAGATCACGCGGTCCGAGCCGGAGAAGTCGCTGGTCCGCCCGCTGCACAGCAAGGGCGGTCGTAACAACACCGGTCGCGTGACTGTTCGCCACCAGGGTGGCGGCCACAAGCGCGCGTACCGCGTGATCGACTTCCGTCGTCACGACAAGGACGGCATCCCGGCCAAGGTCGCTCACATCGAGTACGACCCGAACCGCACCGCACGCATCGCTCTCCTGCACTACGCGGACGGCGAGAAGCGCTACATCATCGCCCCGGCCAAGCTGGCCCAGGGCGACCGGGTTGAGGCCGGCCCCAACGCCGACATCAAGCCGGGCAACAACCTCCCGCTGCGCAACATCCCGGTGGGTACGGTCATCCACGCCATCGAGCTCCGGCCCGGTGGCGGCGCGAAGATCGCCCGCTCCGCCGGTTCCTCCGTGCAGCTCCTGGCCAAGGAGGGCGTCTACGCGCACCTCCGCATGCCGTCGGGTGAGGTCCGCCTGGTCGACGCCCGCTGCCGCGCCACTGTCGGCGAGGTCGGCAACGCCGAGCAGTCGAACATCAACTGGGGCAAGGCCGGCCGTATGCGCTGGAAGGGCGTCCGCCCGACCGTGCGTGGTGTGGCCATGAACCCGATCGACCACCCGCACGGTGGTGGTGAGGGCAAGACCTCCGGTGGTCGCCACCCGGTGTCCCCGTGGGGTCAGAAGGAGGGTCGCACCCGCCGGCCGAACAAGGCCAGCGACAAGCTGATCGTCCGCCGCCGCAAGACGAACAAGAAGCGCTAGGAGCAGTCTCGATGCCGCGCAGTCTCAAGAAGGGGCCCTTCGTCGACGACCACCTCATGAAGAAGGTGGACGCTCAGAACGAGGCCGGTACCCAGAACGTCATCAAGACCTGGTCCCGTCGCTCCATGATCGTTCCGGCGATGCTGGGGCACACCCTCGCGGTGCACGACGGCCGCAAGCACGTCCCGGTGTTCGTCACCGAGTCGATGGTCGGCCACAAGCTCGGCGAGTTCGCGCCGACCCGCACCTTCAAGGGTCACGTCAAGGAAGACCGCAAGTCCAAGCGTCGCTGACCCTGCGAAGCGAAGACCGATGACAGACACCATCAAGGGGACAACCATGGAAGCCAGGGCAGCGGCGCGGTACATCCGCGTGACGCCCATGAAGGCCCGCCGCGTGGTGGACCTTATCCGTGGCATGAACGCCACGGAGGCCCAGGCGGTCCTGCGATTCGCTCCGCAGGCCGCGTCGGTGCCGGTCGGCAAGGTGCTCGACAGTGCCATTGCCAACGCCGTGCACAACTACAACCACAACAACGTCGAGGACCTCTACATCTCCGAGGCCTACGTCGACGAGGGCCCGACCCTGAAGCGTTTCCGTCCGCGGGCCCAGGGCCGCGCGTACCGGATCCGCAAGCGGACGAGCCACATCACTGTGGTCGTTGCGTCGAAGGAAGGGACCCGGTAATGGGCCAGAAGGTTAACCCGCACGGGTTCCGCCTCGGCATCACCACGGACTTCAAGTCCCGCTGGTACGCCGACAAGCTGTACAAGGACTACGTCAAGGAAGACGTCGCGATCCGTCGCATGATGACGTCCGGCATGGAGCGCGCCGGTATCTCGAAGGTGGAGATCGAGCGCACCCGTGACCGCGTGCGGGTGGACATCCACACCGCCCGCCCGGGCATCGTCATCGGCCGCCGCGGCACCGAGGCCGACCGCATCCGCGGCGACCTCGAGAAGCTGACCGGCAAGCAGGTCCAGCTGAACATCCTCGAGGTCAAGAACCCCGAGCTGGACGCCCAGCTCGTGGCTCAGGGCGTCGCGGAGCAGCTGTCCTCCCGCGTCTCCTTCCGCCGTGCCATGCGCAAGAGCATGCAGGGCACGATGAAGTCCGGCGCCAAGGGCATCAAGATCCAGTGCTCCGGTCGTCTCGGCGGCGCCGAGATGTCCCGCAGCGAGTTCTACCGCGAGGGCCGCGTGCCCCTGCACACCCTGCGCGCCAACGTGGACTACGGCTTCTTCGAGGCCAAGACCACCTTCGGCCGCATCGGTGTGAAGGTCTGGATCTACAAGGGCGACGTCAAGAACATCGCCGAGGTCCGCGCCGAGAACGCCGCTGCCAAGGCCGGCAACCGTCCGCCGCGTGCGGGCGGCCCGGGCGAGCGCCCCCGCCGTGGGGACCGTCCGGCCGGTCGCGGCCGCCGCCCGCAGAACACCGAGGCTGCCGCCCCCGCGGCCGCCGAGGCTCCTGCGGTGGAGACCACTGGAACGGAGGCCTGACCCATGCTGATCCCTCGTAGGGTCAAGCACCGCAAGCAGCACCACCCGAAGCGCCGCGGCGCGGCCAAGGGCGGCACCGAGCTGGCGTTCGGCGAGTACGGCATCCAGGCCGTCACCCCGGCGTACGTGACGAACCGGCAGATCGAGTCCGCTCGTATCGCCATCACCCGTCACATCCGCCGTGGCGGCAAGGTCTGGATCAACATCTACCCGGACCGCCCGCTGACCAAGAAGCCGGCCGAGACCCGCATGGGTTCCGGTAAGGGTTCGCCGGAGTGGTGGATCGCGAACGTGCACCCGGGCCGGGTCATGTTCGAGCTGTCCTACCCGAACGAGAAGGTTGCTCGTGAGGCGCTCACCCGCGCTGCTCACAAGCTCCCGATGAAGTGCCGGATCGTCCGGCGCGAGGCAGGTGAGAGCTGATGGCCGCCACGAAGGCTGCTGAGCTTCGCGAGCTCGACAACGAGGGTCTCGTTGCCAAGCTGCGCGAGGCCAAGGAGGAGCTGTTCAACCTCCGCTTCCAGGCGGCGACCGGGCAGCTCGACAACCACGGGCGCCTCAAGCTCGTCAAGAAGGACATCGCGCGGATCTACACCCTGATGCGCGAGCGCGAGCTGGGCATCGAGACGGTGGAGAACGCCTGATGACTGAGAACACCAACGAGACGCGCGGTTTCCGCAAGACCCGTGAGGGTCTGGTCGTCAGCGACAAGATGGACAAGACCGTCGTCGTCGCCGTCGAGGACCGCGTCAAGCACGCGCTGTACGGCAAGGTCATCCGCCGTACCAACAAGCTGAAGGCGCACGACGAGGCCAACGCCTGCGGCATCGGCGACCGCGTTCTCCTCATGGAGACCCGGCCGCTGTCCGCGACGAAGCGGTGGCGCGTCGTCGAGATCCTCGAGAAGGCCAAGTAACGAACGCGATTGGGTGCCGTCGTATGTGCCCGGGGTTCCGCGAGGAACGCCCGGGTGAGCAGCGGCGGGCCCGGTCCCGATCGTTGACGATCAGGAGAAAGACGTGATCCAGCAGGAGTCGCGACTGCGTGTCGCCGACAACACGGGTGCCAAGGAGATCCTCTGCATCCGCGTTCTCGGTGGCTCCGGCCGGCGCTACGCGGGTATCGGCGACGTCATCGTGGCGACCGTCAAGGACGCGATCCCCGGTGGCAACGTGAAGAAGGGCGACGTGGTCAAGGCCGTCGTCGTGCGGACTGTGAAGGAGCGCCGTCGTCCGGACGGTTCCTACATCCGTTTCGACGAGAACGCCGCCGTCATCCTCAAGAACACCGACGGTGACCCCCGTGGTACCCGCATCTTCGGCCCTGTGGGCCGTGAGCTGCGCGAGAAGAAGTTCATGAAGATCATCTCGCTGGCGCCGGAGGTGCTCTAACCAATGGCAGGCATGAAGATCAAGAAGGGTGACCTGGTCCAGGTCATCACCGGCAAGGACAAGGGCAAGCAGGGCAAGGTCATCCAGGCCTTCCCGGCGGAGTCCAAGGTCCTGGTCGAGGGTGTCAACCGGGTCAAGAAGCACACGAAGGCCACGCCCACCGCTTCCGGCTCCACCGCCGGCGGCATCGTGACCGTCGAGGCCCCGATCCACGTCAGCAACGTTCAGCTGGTCGTGGAGAAGGACGGCAAGAAGGTCGTCACCCGCGTCGGCTACCGCTTCGACGAGCAGGGCAACAAGATCCGCGTTGCCAAGCGGACCGGTGAGGACATCTGATGACCGACACGACTGTTGAGAAGGTGACCCCCCGTCTCAAGGAGCGCTACCGCTCCGAGATCAAGGGTCAGCTGCAGGAGCAGTTCGGCTACGAGAACGTCATGCTGATCCCCGGCCTGGTCAAGGTCGTGGTCAACATGGGTGTGGGCGAGGCCGCCCGCGACTCGAAGCTGATCGACGGTGCGGTCCGCGACCTCACCGCCATCACGGGCCAGAAGCCCACGGTGACCCGCGCTCGCAAGAGCATCGCGCAGTTCAAGCTGCGCGAGGGCCAGCCGATCGGCGCCCACGCCACCCTGCGTGGCGACCGCATGTGGGAGTTCCTCGACCGCCTGATCTCGCTGGCGCTCCCGCGCATCCGCGACTTCCGCGGTCTGTCGCCGAAGCAGTTCGACGGCAAGGGCAACTACACCTTCGGTCTGACCGAGCAGGTGATGTTCCACGAGATCGACCAGGACAAGGTCGACCGCGTGCGCGGTATGGACATCACCGTGGTGACCACTGCCCAGACCGACGACGAGGGCCGGGCGCTGCTGCGTGCTCTCGGCTTCCCGTTCAAGGAGAACTGAGATGGCGAAGAAGGCGCTGATCGCCAAGTCGGAGCGCAAGCCGAAGTTCGGCGTCCGGGCCTACACCCGGTGCCAGCGCTGCGGCCGTCCGCACTCCGTGTACCGCAAGTTCGGCCTCTGCCGCGTGTGCCTCCGTGAGATGGCTCACCGCGGCGAGCTGCCGGGCGTGACCAAGAGCTCCTGGTAATCCTCGGATTCCAGGCAGCTCACCGGTAGACAAGGCGGAAAGCAGGGCTCCCGGCCTCCTGTAACCTATGGAGGTCGGGGCCCTGCTGCCCCCGCAATCGTCTTACTACACCGTAGGTCCCCCGCCCCTTCTGCAAACGAGGCGCGGAGAAACCGCGGTGAGAGAGGCCACAGGCCATCATGACCATGACCGACCCGATCGCAGACATGCTGACGCGTCTGCGAAACGCGAACTCGGCCTACCACGACTCCGTCGTGATGCCCCACTCCAAGATCAAGACTCACATCGCCGAGATCCTTCAGCAGGAGGGCTACATCGCCTCCTGGAAGGTCGAGGAGCCGAAGGAGGGCGAGGTCGGCAAGAAGCTGTCCGTCGTCCTGAAGTACGGCCCCAACCGTGAGCGTTCGATCGCGGGCATCAAGCGCATCTCGAAGCCGGGTCTGCGGGTCTACGCAAAGTCCACCAACCTGCCGAAGGTGCTCGGCGGCCTGGGCGTGGCGATCATCTCCACGTCGCAGGGTCTGCTCACCGGCCAGCAGGCCGCCAAGAAGGGCGTGGGCGGGGAAGTCCTCGCCTACGTCTGGTAACTCAGGGAAACGGAGGTACAGCAATGTCTCGCATTGGACGGCTGCCCATCCCGGTTCCCGCCGGCGTGGACGTCACCATCGATGGCCGGACGGTCTCGGTGAAGGGCCCCAAGGGTTCCCTCTCCCACACCGTCGCCGCGCCGATCGAGATCGCCAAGGCTGAGGACGGCACCCTTGTCGTCACCCGCCCGAACGACGAGCGGCAGTCGAAGGCCCTGCACGGTCTGACCCGCACCCTGGTGGCGAACATGATCACCGGCGTGACCGCGGGCTACCGCAAGTCGCTCGAGATCAGCGGTGTTGGTTACCGTGTCGCGGCGAAGGGCTCCGACATGGAGTTCTCGCTGGGCTACAGCCACCCGATCCTGGTCCCGGCCCCGGAGGGCATCTCCTTCGTGGTCGAGTCGCCGACCAAGTTCCACGTGGACGGCATCGACAAGCAGAAGGTCGGCGAGGTCGCCGCGAAGATCCGCAAGCTGCGCAAGCCCGACCCGTACAAGGCCAAGGGCGTGAAGTACGCGGGCGAGGTCATCCGCCGCAAGGTCGGAAAGAGTGGTAAGTAACCCATGACTGTCGGTGTGAAGATCGGCAAGGGCAACGGCTACAAGTCCGCCGCCCGCAAGCGCCGCGCCATCCGCGTCCGCAAGCGCGTTTCCGGTACTCCGGTTCGTCCGCGCCTCGTGGTCTCCCGGTCCAACCGCCACATCGTGGCGCAGGTGATCGACGACCTCGCGGGCCACACGCTGGCTTCGGCGTCCACCCTCGACGTGTCCGTCAAGGGCACCGAGGGCGACAAGACCGAGCAGGCCAAGAAGGTCGGGGCCCTGGTCGCCGAGCGCGCCAAGGCTGCCGGTATCGAGCAGGTCGTCTTCGACCGCGCGGGCAACAAGTACGCCGGCCGCATCGCGGCCCTGGCGGACGCCGCCCGCGAGGCCGGTCTGGACTTCTGACCCGCCCGCCACAGGCTGACGGACGTAAACGAGAGAGGTAAATCCAATGGCTGGACCCCAGCGCCGCGGCAGCGGCGCCGGTGGCGGCACCGGCGGTGGCGAGCGGCGTGACCGCAAGCGTGACGGTCGTGACGGTGGCGCCGCCGCCGTCGAGAAGACCGCTTACGTCGAGCGCGTCGTAGCGATCAACCGAGTCGCCAAGGTTGTCAAGGGTGGCCGTCGCTTCAGCTTCACCGCGCTGGTCGTGGTGGGCGACGGCGAGGGCACCGTGGGTGTCGGTTACGGCAAGGCCAAGGAGGTGCCGGCCGCCATCGCCAAGGGTGTGGAGGAGGCCAAGAAGCACTTCTTCAAGGTCCCCCGTATCCAGGGCACCATCCCTCACCCCGTCCAGGGTGAGAAGGCCGCGGGCGTCGTCCTGCTCAAGCCGGCTTCCCCCGGTACCGGTGTCATCGCCGGTGGCCCGGTGCGTGCCGTGCTCGAGTGCGCCGGCGTTCACGACATCCTGTCGAAGTCCCTGGGCTCCGACAACGCCATCAACATCGTGCACGCCACCGTGGCTGCTCTGAAGGGCCTTTCCCGCCCCGAGGAGATCGCCGCCCGTCGTGGCCTGCCGCTGGAGGACGTCGCTCCGGCCGCGCTGCTGCGCGCCCGGGCCGCTGGGCAGGGGGCTGCGTGATGGCTCGCCTGAAGATCACCCAGACGAAGTCCTACATCGGTAGCAAGCAGAACCACCGTGACACGCTGCGCACGCTTGGCCTCAAGCGCATGCACGACGTGGTCGTGAAGGAGGACCGCCCGGAGATCCGTGGCATGGTCCGCACCGTCCGCCACCTCGTCACGGTCGAGGAGGTGGACTGAGATGGCGGAGCAGAACCCGCTGAAGATCCACAACCTGCGGCCCGCCCCGGGCGCCAAGACCGCCAAGACCCGTGTCGGTCGTGGTGAGGCGTCCAAGGGTAAGACCGCTGGTCGTGGTACCAAGGGCACCAAGGCCCGTTACCAGGTTCCGGAGCGCTTCGAGGGCGGCCAGATGCCGCTGCACATGCGCCTCCCGAAGCTGAAGGGCTTCCGCAACCCGGCCCACAAGCAGTTCCAGGTCGTGAACCTGGACGCGCTGGCGAAGCACTTCCCGAACGGTGGCGAGGTCACCGTCGAGGGTCTGGTCGCCAAGGGCCTGGTCCGCAAGAACGAGCTCGTCAAGGTCCTGGGCCAGGGCGAGGTCTCCGTGGCGCTGCAGGTGACGGTCGACGCCGTCTCCGGCTCCGCCAAGGAGAAGATCGCCGCCGCCGGCGGCACGGTCACCGAGCTTCTCTGAAGCCCGCGCTGACACAGCGTCGATCGGCCCCGTCCCTCTTCGGAGGNCCAAGACGAGCTTCTGTTGGGACAGCAACGGCTGTTAGAGTCCGTGAAGTCCACTTGTAGGTTGGCCACCAGTCTCGGTATCGAGCCGGGACCGGCCCCCCGATCCATCCGTCCTCCCGCCGCTGCGGCCGGGAGCAGCAGGAGGCCCCGTGCTCACCGCGTTCGCCCGGGCGTTCAAGACGCCCGACCTGCGGAAGAAGCTGCTTTTCACGCTGGGCATCATCGCTCTGTTCCGCATGGGGGCGCACATCCCCGTACCCGGGGTCGACTTCGCCGCCGTCAAGCAGTGCGTGGCCAGCGGGCAGAAGAACGAGCTGCTCGGCCTGGTCAACCTGTTCAGCGGCGGTGCGCTGCTGCAGCTGACGATCTTCGCGCTGGGCATCATGCCCTACATCACGTCCAGCATCATCCTGCAGCTGCTGACGGTGGTGATCCCGCGCCTGGACGCCCTGAAGAAGGAGGGCCAGGCCGGCACCGCGAAGATCACCCAGTACACCCGGTACCTGACCATCGCGCTGGCGATCCTCCAGGGCACCGCGATCATCGCCACCGCTTCCACCGGCGCCCTCTTCGGCGGCGCCTGCTCCGGCGACGCGGTCATCCCGAACCAGAGCATCTTCACCATCGCCACCATGGTCGTGACGATGACCGCGGGCACCACGGTCATCATGTGGCTGGGTGAGCTGATCACCGACCGCGGCATCGGCAACGGCATGTCGGTCCTGATCTTCACCTCGGTGGCGGCCCAGTTCCCCTCGGCGCTGTGGGCCATCAAGCAGAGCTCGCACGGCGGCTGGCTGGTCTTCTTCCTGGTCATCGTGATGGGTCTGGCCATGGTCGGCCTGGTCGTCTTCGTCGAGCAGGCGCAGCGCCGGATCCCCGTCCAGTACGCGAAGCGCATGATCGGGCGCCGCGCCTACGGCGGCACCTCGACCTACATCCCGCTCAAGGTGAACCAGGCCGGTGTGATCCCGGTCATCTTCGCGAGCTCGCTGCTCTACATCCCCGCGCTGGTCGTCCAGCTGTCCGGACACGCGAACGACACCAAGGGCTGGGCCTTCTGGATCCAGAACAACCTGGTGAAATCGGACCACTGGCTGTACATGGTGATGTACCTGGTCCTGATCATCTTCTTCGCGTTCTTCTACGTCGCCATCTCCTTCAACCCCGAGGAAGTGGCCGACAACATGAAGAAGTATGGTGGCTTCATCCCGGGTATCCGGGCCGGCCGCCCGACGGCGGAATACCTGAACTACGTGCTGACCAGGATCACCTGGCCGGGCTCGCTGTACCTGGGCCTGATCGCCATGGTGCCGCTGGTGGCACTCGGGCTGTTCCAGGTCTCGAACAACTTCCCGTTCGGCGGTACGAGCATCCTCATCGTTGTGGGTGTCGGCCTCGAAACTGTCAAGCAGATCGAGAGCCAGCTCCAGCAGCGCAACTACGAAGGGTTCCTCCGCTGATGCGTATCGTCCTCGTCGGGCCGCCCGGGGCGGGGAAGGGTACTCAGGCCGTTCTGCTGGCCAAGACCCTGTCCATTCCGCACGTGTCCACCGGCGATCTCTTCCGCGCCAACATCAGCCAGGGCACTGAGCTCGGTCGCCTGGCCAAGAGCATCATGGACGCCGGCAAGCTGGTGCCGGACGAGGTCACCATCGCGATGGTGAAGGACCGCCTCGCCCAGCCCGACGCCGCCAAGGGCTTCCTGCTCGACGGCTTCCCGCGGAACACCGCGCAGGCCGTGGCGCTGGACGAGATCCTCACCGAGTCCGGCATCGCCCTCGATGGCGTGCTGGACCTGGAGGTCCCCGAGGACGAGGTGGTCAAGCGCATCGCCGGCCGCCGCATCTGCCGCAACGACAGCTCGCACGTGTTCCACGTCGCCTACAACGCCCCGAAGACCGAGGGCGTCTGCGACATCTGCGGCGGCGAGCTGTACCAGCGCTCGGACGACACCGAGGAGACCGTGCGCACCCGGCTCGAGGTCTACCACACCGAGACCGAGCCGATCATCGAGTACTACAAGCAGCAGGGTCTGGTGACCACGATCTCGGCCCTGGGACCGGTCAACGAGGTCACCGAGCGCGCCATCACCGCGCTCAAGCAGAGCTGACGAGCCCTCAGGGCTCCAGGACGGCCGTGACGCCCTCTGGGCGTCACGGCCGTACCTTTGTTGATGGACATCCGAAGAGGAGAGGCAGGAGCAGGGCGCGATGGTAGAGATCAAGACGCCTGAGCAGATCGTGAAGATGCGTCAGGCGGGGCTGGTCGTCGCCGAGGCGCTCAAGGCCGCGTCGGAGGCCGCGGTCCCCGGGGTCACCACCGGGGAGCTGGACGCCATCGCCAAGAAGGTGATCGAGAGCCACGGCGCCACCTCCAACTTCCTCGGCTACCACGGCTTCACGGGTGTGATCTGCGCCTCCGTCAACGACGAGGTGGTCCACGGCATCCCCGGCGAGCGGGTGCTCCAGGACGGCGACCTGCTCTCCATCGACTGCGGCGCGATCATCGACGGCTGGCACGGCGACGCCGCCGTGACCGTCTTCGTCGGCGGCGGCCACGCGCCCGAGCTGCACCAGCTGAGCGCGGTCACCGAGGGCTCGATGTGGGCCGGCATCGCCCAGGTGAGGAAGGGCAACCGGCTCTCCGACATCAGCCGCGCCATCGAGGGCTACGTGCGGCGGCAGCCGCTCCCGCCCAAGGGCAAGTACGGGATCATCGAGGACTACGGCGGCCACGGCATCGGCTCCGCCATGCACATGGACCCGCACCTGCTCAACTACGTGGACCGGCGCCGCGGCCGCGGCATGAAGCTGGTGCCCGGCTTCTGCGTGGCGATCGAGCCCATGCTCTCGCTGGGCACGCCGAAGACCCACGTGCTGGAGGACGAGTGGACGGTCGTCACCAACGACCACACCTGGGCCTCGCACTGGGAGCACTCCGTCGCCCTGACGGAGGACGGCCCGCTCGTCCTGACCGCCTTCGACGGCGGCCGGGCGAAGCTCGCCGAGCTGGGCGTCACCGCCGCGCCGGACCCGCTCGGGTAGACCGGCGGAACCCGCCTCCTGGCCCGGCGATTTCGCGATGGCTTGGGGGCTGACGTAGACTGCTGTGTCGGCTCACTCGTAGCTTGCTTCCGCACGTCCAGCTCCGGTAGGAGCAGGTGGCCCTGGCAAGGGCCATGCGTGGGTGCCGACTACGGTAGTCGATTCCGGAAGGCGAATTCCGCAGGATTATGGCCAAAAAGCAAGGCGCCATCGAAATCGAGGGCACCGTGATCGAGTCTCTGCCGAACGCGATGTTCAAGGTGGAACTGCAGAACGGTCACAAGGTCCTCGCGCACATCAGCGGCAAGATGCGCATGCACTACATCCGCATCCTCCCGGACGACCGGGTCGTCGTCGAGCTCAGCCCGTACGACCTGACCCGCGGTCGCATCGTCTACCGGTACAAGTAACCAGCAGATCCCGACCCGGAGAACCTGAAACCCCATGAAGGTCAAGCCGAGCGTCAAGAAGATCTGCGACAAGTGCAAGGTGATCCGCCGTCACGGCCGGGTCATGGTGATCTGCGAGAACCTGCGCCACAAGCAGCGCCAGGGCTGATCACTTCCCCTGTACGGGTCGTAACTCTTCGCGCGACGCGAAAAACAACATGAAACGGGATGCCCGATCCGCCGGTTGACGATGCGTCAGCTGACGGACTGCCACCCTCGGTCGGAGGCCGGGGCTCTACGGCGGGAGCCGTACGGGTAGGCATCGCGTCAGACCTCCGAAGAACCAACAGGAGCCACTCCATGGCACGCCTCGCCGGCGTTGATCTCCCCCGCGAGAAGCGGATCGAGATCGCCCTCACGTACGTGTACGGCATCGGCCGTACCCGCGCCAAGCAGGCCATCGCTGAGACCGGTGTCAACCCGGATGTCCGCGTTCGCGACATCACCGAGGACGACCTGGTCAAGCTGGCCCAGTACATCGACGCCAACTTCGAGGTCGAGGGTGACCTCCGCCGCGCCGTCCAGGCCGACATCCGCCGCAAGGTCGAGATCGGCTGCTACGAGGGCCTGCGCCACCGCCGTGGCCTGCCCGTCCGCGGCCAGCGCACCCACACCAACGCGCGTACCCGCAAGGGCCCGCGTCGCGCGATTGCCGGCAAGAAGAAGCCGGGCAAGAAGTAGTCCGCCCCCAAAACCGGACTTCCATCCGGCCCGCTGGGCTAGCGGACCGACCACCTCATCAGGAGAAATCAGCTCATGCCTCCCAAGGGCCGTCAGGCTGCCGGCGCGAAGAAGATCCGCCGCAAGGAGAAGAAGAACGTCGCTCACGGCCACGCGCACATCAAGAGCACGTTCAACAACACGATCGTTTCGATCACCGACCCGTCCGGCAACGTGATCGCCTGGGCGTCCTCGGGCCACGTCGGCTTCAAGGGCTCCCGCAAGTCGACCCCGTTCGCCGCGCAGATGGCGGCCGAGGCCGCCGCGCGCCGCGCCCAGGAGCACGGCATGCGCAAGGTCGACGTCTTCGTCAAGGGCCCGGGCTCCGGTCGTGAGACCGCGATCCGCTCCATCCAGGCCACCGGCCTGGAGGTCGGCTCCATCCAGGACGTCACCCCCACCCCCCACAACGGCTGCCGCCCGCCGAAGCGTCGCCGCGTCTGACGCTCGGCACTCCCCGGCGGGTGCGCCTGGCCGGGGGTCCGGGGGTGGTCCCCCGGGGCAGCGCAGCACGGCTGCCGCCCGCCGAAGCGTCGCCGCGTGTGACGCTTCAGCGGTGAAGCTGGTCTGAGATACGGCCTCCGGTTCGTCCGGAGGCCGTATCCTTTGTTCGTCGGCATCAAATAGTGGGTGCCGAAGATCTACTGGAGGAACAACCTCATGCTGATCGCTCAGCGTCCGTCGCTGACCGAAGAGGTCGTCGACGAGTTCCGCTCCCGGTTCGTGATCGAGCCGCTGGAGCCGGGCTTCGGCTACACCCTCGGCAACTCGCTCCGCCGCACGCTCCTCTCCTCGATCCCGGGTGCCGCTGTCACCAGCATCCGCATCGACGGTGTCCTGCACGAGTTCACCACCGTGCCGGGCGTCAAGGAGGACGTCACCGACCTGATCCTCAACATCAAGCAGCTGGTCGTCTCCTCGGAGCACGACGAGCCGGTCGTGATGTACCTGCGCAAGCAGGGCCCGGGCCTGGTCACCGCCGCCGACATCGCGCCCCCGGCGGGTGTCGAGGTGCACAACCCCGAGCTGGTCCTGGCCACCCTGAACGGCAAGGGCAAGCTGGAGATGGAGCTGACCGTCGAGCGCGGTCGCGGCTACGTCTCCGCCGTGCAGAACAAGCAGTCCGGCCAGGAGATCGGCCGCATCCCGGTCGACTCGATCTACAGCCCCGTGCTGAAGGTCACCTACAAGGTCGAGGCCACCCGTGTCGAGCAGCGCACCGACTTCGACAAGCTGATCGTCGACGTCGAGACCAAGCCCGCCATGCGTCCCCGTGACGCCATGGCCTCGGCCGGCAAGACCCTGGTGGAGCTGTTCGGCCTCGCCCGCGAGCTGAACATCGACGCCGAGGGCATCGACATGGGCCCGTCCCCGACGGACGCCGCCCTGGCCGCCGACCTGGCGCTGCCGATCGAGGAGCTGGAGCTCACGGTCCGCTCCTACAACTGCCTCAAGCGCGAGGGCATCCACACCGTGGGTGAGCTCGTCGCCCGCTCCGAGGCCGACCTGCTCGACATCCGCAACTTCGGTGCGAAGTCGATCGACGAGGTCAAGGCGAAGCTGGCCGGCATGGGCCTGGCCCTCAAGGACAGCCCGCCCGGATTCGACCCGACCGCCGCAGCGGACGCCTTCGGCGCCGACGACGACGACACGGGTTTCGCCGAGACCGAGCAGTACTGACAGAGGTTCTGCCCGAGCAGTACCCACGGGGGTTCGCCCCGTTGAGTACTGGCAAATACCAAGGGCTCAGCACGTGTACGGGACCGCTCCGGCGGTCCCGTATGCTTGTGAGCTGTATGTCTAAGTCGTGCGAGCGAGACTGCCCGTACGCCCGCCACGGTTCCTGACACGGCCGTGGTCGGATATCCAAGGAGAACACCATGCCTCGCCCCAAGAAGGGTGCCCGCCTCGGCGGCGGCCCGTCCCACGAGCGTCTGCTGCTCGCCGGTCTGGCCCGTGAGCTGTTCCAGTACGGCCGCATCACCACCACCGAGGCCAAGGCTCGCGCTCTGCGTCCGTTCGCGGAGAAGCTGATCACCAAGGCCAAGAAGGGTGACCTGCACAACCGTCGTGAGGCCCGCAAGGTCATCACCGACATCGCCGTGCTGCACACCCTCTTCACCGAGATCGGCCCGCGCTACGCGAACCGTCCCGGTGGCTACACCCGCATCACCAAGATCGGCACCCGTCGTGGCGACAACGCCCCGATGGCCGTCATCGAGCTGGTCGAGGGCCTGACGGTCCAGCAGACCGCCGTCGGCGAGGCCGAGGCTGCGACCAAGGTCGCCGCGAAGCAGGCCGAGGAGACCGAGGTCGTCGAGACCCCGGCCGCCGAGGAGTCCTCGGAGGCGTGACCTCCGTCGTTCGGGCCCGTCTTCCCTTCGGGGGAGGCGGGCCCGTTCTGTCTGCACGGGAGCACAGGAGAGGTGAGGGTGGACGACGGGTGTGAGGCCCCGGGGGGCGTCGAGCGGGAGTACGGCCCGGCCGACGGCTTCGTGCGGATCCGGCTGGATCTCGCCTACGACGGCGCCGGGTTCTCCGGATGGGCCCGGCAGAAGAGCGGCCGCCGGACGGTCCAGCAGGAGCTGGAGGACGCGATCCGGGTGGTGCTGCGGCAGCCGGAGGTCTTCCCGCTGACCGTCGCCGGGCGCACGGACGCGGGCGTGCACGCCCGCGGCCAGGTGGCCCATGTGGACCTCCCGGCGGACCTGTGGGCGAGCGACGGCGACAAGCTGCTGCGCCGATTGGCCGGGCGGCTGCCCGGGGACGTCCGGGTCTGGCGGATCACCGAGGCGCCGGACGGCTTCGACGCCCGCTTCGCCGCGGTCTGGCGGCGCTACGCCTACCGGATCTGTGATGCCCAGGGCGGCGCCGACCCGCTGAGGCGGGGTCATGTGCTCTGGCACGACCGGCCGTTGGATGTCGCGAGGATGAACGAGGCGGCGCGGCTGCTGATCGGCGAGCACGACTTCGCGGCGTACTGCAAGAAGCGCGAAGGGGCCACCACCATCCGGGAGTTGCTGGAGTTCCACTGGGAACGGGTGCCCGGTGACGCCTACTTGGGGTCGTCCGTCCCGTCGCTGGTGGTCGGGACGGTCCGGGCGGACGCGTTCTGCCACAACATGGTGCGGGCGCTGGTCGGCTCCATGCTCCTGGTCGGCGGCGGGCAGCGCCCGGTGTCCTTCCCGGGGGAGGTGCTGGCGGGCGGCGTCCGCAACTCCGCGGTCAACGTGGTCCGCCCGTACGGGCTGACGCTGGAGGAGGTCGGGTACCCGCCGGACGACCAGCTCGCGGCCCGCAACAAGGCCGCCCGGCGCCTGAGGGTGCTGGGCGGGTAGCCCCTGCGGGGGCTATCCGCGCTGCGTCGCCTCGGCGCGGCCGCGGTCGGCGAGGGTCTGGAAGGTGGCGGCGGCGATGTCCGTGCCGGCGG
Source organism: Streptacidiphilus monticola (assembly GCF_042658505.1). Classification (NCBI taxonomy): domain Bacteria; kingdom Bacillati; phylum Actinomycetota; class Actinomycetes; order Kitasatosporales; family Streptomycetaceae; genus Streptacidiphilus; species Streptacidiphilus monticola. Next base: position 79,514 of record NZ_JBHSQJ010000138.1, read on the forward strand.
CCAGGGCGACCTTGTCGACGGGGAGTACCGGCTTGCCGTCCTGGTTGCCGGCGACGGTGAAGTACGCGTAGCGGCCCACCGCGTTGGCGGAGAGCCGGCAGACGACGCCGCGGCAGAAGGGCTTGGCCGCACCACCGTAGAGGGACTGCAGGTTGCCGGCCGTGGAGCCCGCCTTCACCGCGGCCGCCTGCGCGGCGTCGTCGAAGACCGCGACGCCGATGGTGACGGCCGTGCCGCCGGAGACGTAGGTCGCCCGGTACACCTGACGGCAGGCGTTCTTGACCAGGACCGCGGCCAGCGGGGCCGTGGCGGCCTGGCCGCAGGCCGGGGCGTCGGTCAGCACGCGCTGGTAGGAGTGGCCGTTGACGGTCACCGAAGCGGCCGGGAACAGGGCCTCCGCGCTGAGCGGGGCGGTGTCCGTGGCCGCGCTGGAGAGCAGGGTCAGCGGGTCCAGCAGGGTGGCGCTGGGCGTCTGACTGGGCGTCGGATATCCGGTGACCACCGGCGCCGTGGCGACGGGCTGCGCGATGCGCCCGGACTTCGAGCCGCCGGGCAGCAGGAGGAGCAGGGAGCCGGCCAGCAGGGCGAGCAGCGCCGCCGCGGTGACCGTCAGGCGCAGCCGGGCCCGGCGCCGGCGGCGGGTGGCGGTGAACTCCGCGGCCTTGGCCGGCCAGTCCGGGGTCGCCTCGGGGTTGTACTCCGGCGGTTCGGTGGGCAGGCCTGGCCTGATCGAGTACGGGGAGCCGGTGCTCCGTCCGGTCTCGGTGGGCACCGCCTCCTGGGGTTCCGGGATCGGCGGGGCCGGGACGCCGGGGCGCACGCGCGCGGCCGCGGGGGCGGGGTTGTCCGGACCGTACTGGGTCGGGATCCGTCCGTGGTCCTGTATGTCACGCCGTGGGAGCGGGCCCTTGGTCATGGCCGGGCATCCTAGCGAACCCCGGTGAGGAAAATCCGTTTCGCCCGGTCGGCCGGGTGCGGAGAATCAAGGCCATGGGACACGTGGAGATCTCGCACCTGGAGTACTACCTGCCGGACGGACGGGTGCTCTTCGACGACGCGTCCTTCCGGGTCGGCGAGGGGGCGTCGGTCGCTCTGGTGGGGGCGAACGGCGCGGGCAAGACGACGCTGCTCAAGCTGATCGCGGGCGACCTCGCCCCGCACGGCGGCACGGTGACGGTCAGTGGCGGACTGGGCGTGATGCGCCAGTTCGTGGGCACCGTCGGACGGGAGTCGCCGCTCGCGGCCGACGCCACCGTGCGCGATCTGCTGGTGGCCGTGGCCCCTGCGCCGGTGCGCGGGAGCGCCCGCGCCGTGGACGCCGCCGAGCTGCTGATGATGGCTCAGGACGACGAGCAGGCCCAGGTCGCCTACGCCCAGGCGCTCGCCGACTGGGCCGACGCGGGCGGCTACGACTTCGAGACGCTGTGGGACGTGTGCACGGTCGCCGCCCTCGGCATCCCCTACGAGCGGGCCCAGTGGCGGGAGTTGGGCACCCTCTCCGGCGGCGAGCAGAAGCGCCTGGTGCTGGAGGCGCTGCTGCGCGGCCCCGAGCAGGTGCTGCTGCTGGACGAGCCGGACAACTACCTGGACGTCCCCGGCAAGCGCTGGCTGGAGGAGCAGATCCGGACGACGCCGAAGACCGTGCTCTTCGTCTCGCACGACCGGGAGCTGCTGGCCGCGGCGGCGCAGAAGATCGTCAGTGTGGAGCCCGGGGCGGCCGGCAGCCGGGTCTGGGTCCACGGCAGCGGCTTCGCGTCCTTCCACGAGGCCCGCAAGGAGCGGTTCGCACGCTTCGAGGAACTGCGCCGCCGCTGGGACGAGGAGCACGCGAAGCTGAGGCAGCTGGTGGCCACGCTCAAGACCAAGGCCCAGTTCAACGACGGCCTGGCCTCGCGCTACCAGGCCGCGCAGACCCGGCTGCGGAAGTTCGAGCAGGCCGGGCCGCCGGAGGTGCCGCCGCGCGAGCAGCAGATCACCATGCGGCTCAGGGGCGGCCGGACCGGCGTCCGCGCGGTGACCTGCGCGGGGCTGGAGCTGACCGGCCTGATGCGCCCGTTCGACCTGGAGGTGTTCTACGGCGAACGGGTGGCCGTGCTGGGCTCCAACGGCTCGGGCAAGTCGCACTTCCTGCGGCTGCTGGCGGGGGAGGCCGTCGCCCATGCGGGTGAGTGGAAGCTGGGCGCGCGCGTCGTGCCCGGCCACTTCGCCCAGACGCACGCCCACCCGGAGCTCTTCGGGCGAAGCGTCCGGGAGATCCTGGAGACCGAGCACGCCCTGGACCGGGGCGGCGCGATGTCCGCGCTGCGCCGGTACGAGCTGCACGGGCAGGAGGCGCAGCGATTCGAGGACCTGTCCGGCGGCCAGCAGGCCCGGCTGATGATCCTTCGTCTCGAACTGGCGGGCGCTACGGCCCTGTTGCTCGACGAGCCCACCGACAACCTGGACCTGGAGAGCGCGGAGGCGCTGCAGGAGGGACTGGAGGCCTACGAGGGCACGGTGCTGGCGGTCACTCACGACCGGTGGTTCGCCCGCAGCTTCGACCGCTTCGTCGTCTTCGGCGCGGACGGCAGGGTGTACCAGGCCGCCGAGCCGGTCTGGGACGAGGCACGGGTGACCCGCGAGCGGTAGGTCCGCGCCGCGGCCGGGGTACCCTGGACGGGAACTCGTGGAGTAGACAGCATTCCGAAGGCCCGGGCGTTTTGACCGGTCCGGAGGAGAGCCGGTATTCTGCGAGCTTGTTGTGCGTATTGGCTCGCTCTATCTCACGTGAGAGGTCGGTACGCCGGTCCACCAGGCCGAGCATGGCGGCGGTGAGGAACCCGATTGCGTCCGGGACTTGCCAAGGCTGCTTCCGATCGTCCCGGGTGGCCCTGTCAGGCACACACTCACTGAAAAGCGAAGGCTACGACCGTGCGTACGTACAGCCCCAAGCCCGGCGACGTCCAGCGTCAGTGGCTCGTCATCGACGCGACCGACGTCGTCCTGGGCCGTCTGGCCTCTCAGGCCGCCACCCTTCTCCGGGGCAAGCACAAGCCGGTGTACGCGCCGCACGTTGACATGGGTGACTTCGTCATCATCATCAACGCGGACAAGGTGCACCTGTCCGGCAACAAGAAGACCCAGAAGCTGGCCTACCGCCACTCCGGCTTCCCGGGTGGTCTGCGGTCCGTCCGCTACGACGACCTCCTGGCGAAGAACCCGGAGAAGGCCGTCGAGAAGGCCATCAAGGGCATGCTGCCCAAGAACACCCTGGGCCGTCAGATGCTCTCCAAGCTGAAGGTCTACTCGGGCGACCAGCACCCGCACGCTGCCCAGCGTCCGGTGCCGTTCGAGATCACCCAGGTCGCGCAGTAATACCGGCCGCGCCCCCATCTGAGAAGAAGGAACTGAGGAGAACCGTGGCCGAGACCACTGCCGAGCTCCCCCTCGAGGTCGAGGAGACCTACGAGGTCGAGGAGACCGAGTACACCACCGAGTCCCTGGCGTCCCGCTTCGGCGAGGCCACCCCGGGCGCCGGCCTGGGCCGCCGCAAGGAGGCGATCGCCCGCGTGCGCATCGTCCCCGGCACGGGCCAGTGGAAGATCAACGGTCGCACCCTGGAGGAGTACTTCCCCAACAAGGTGCACCAGCAGACCGTCAACGACCCGTTCAAGATCCTTGAGCTTGAGGGCCGTTACGACGTCATCGCCCGTATCAACGGCGGTGGCATCTCCGGCCAGGCCTACGCCCTGCGCCTGGGTGTCGCCCGCGCCCTGAACGAGGCCGACGTCGACGCCAACCGCCCCGCCCTGAAGAAGGCCGGCTTCCTGACCCGCGACGCCCGCGCCGTCGAGCGCAAGAAGGCCGGTCTGAAGAAGGCCCGCAAGGCGCCGCAGTACAGCAAGCGCTAAGCGCCTCCCGGCTCCACCTGCATACGGGGAGCTGGTTCGCCACGCCCCGGGAGCACTCGTGCTCCCGGGGCGTGGTCGTTGTGTCACCTTTGAGTCTGGGAGGAAGCAGCAGTGGGACGACTGTTCGGGACGGACGGCGTACGGGGTCTGGCCAACGGCGAGCTGACGGCGGAGCTGGCGCTCGGCCTGTCGGTCGCCGCGGCGCACGTGCTAGGCGACCTGGGGGCCTTCGAGGGCCACCGGCCGGTCGCCGTGGTCGGACGGGACCCGCGGGCCTCGGGCGAGTTCCTGGAGGCCGCGGTGGTGGCCGGGCTCGCGAGTGCCGGCGTCGACGTCCTGAAGGTCGGCGTGCTGCCCACCCCCGCGGTGGCCTACCTGACGGCGGAGCTGGGCGCGGACTTCGGCGTCATGCTCTCGGCCTCGCACAACCCGATGCCCGACAACGGCATCAAGTTCCTCGCCAAGGGCGGCGTCAAACTGGACGACGCCATCGAGGACGCGATCGAGGAGCACTACGAGCGCTTCGGCGTCCACAACTGGGACCGCCCGACGGGCGCCTCGGTGGGCCGGGTGCGCGAGCACGCGGAGGGCGCGGAGCTGTACCTCAGCCACCTGCTCTCCGTGCTGCCCAACGGACTTGACGGTCTGAAGGTCGTCATCGACGGCGCGCACGGCGCCGCGGCGCAGGTCTCGCCCGAGGTGTTCCGCCGGGCGGGCGCGGTGGTCGTCGCCACCATCGGCGACCAGCCGGACGGCCTGAACATCAACGACGGGATCGGGTCCACACACCTGGAGCAGCTGCGGGCCGCGGTCGTCGCGCACGGTGCGGACCTCGGCATCGCGCACGACGGCGACGCGGACCGCTGCCTGGCCGTGGACCACGAGGGCAACGAGGTCGACGGCGACCAGATCCTGGCCATCCTGGCGCTGGGCATGCGCGAGGCCGGGACGCTGGCCAAGGACACGGTCGTCGGCACCGTGATGTCCAACCTCGGCTTCAAGCTGGCCATGGAGGCCGAGGGCATCCAGCTGGTCCAGACCGCGGTCGGGGACCGGTACGTGCTGGAGTCCATGAAGGAGCACGGCTTCAACCTGGGCGGCGAGCAGTCCGGCCACGTGATCCTTCTCGACCACGCCACGACCGGCGACGGCACGCTGACCGGCCTGATGCTGGCGGCGCGGGTCGCCGCCACCGGCAAGAGCCTGGCCGACCTGGCGTCGGTGATGACCCGGCTGCCGCAGGTGCTGGTGAACGTGAAGGGCGTCGACAAGGCGCGGGCGGCGACGGACCCGGACCTGCTCGCCGCGGTGGCCGCGGCGGAGGCGGAGCTGGGGGAGACGGGCCGGGTCCTGCTGCGCCCGTCGGGAACGGAGCCCCTCGTCCGCGTGATGGTGGAAGCCGCGGACCTCGCCCAGGCCCAGGCAGTCGCGGAGCGACTGGCCGAGGTCGTCAGGGTCAGGCTCGGCAGCTGAAGTAGTGGCACCCCCTCAGGGGCGCGAGGAACTGCGCGACCGGCCCACCACCCACGGGGGTTCGCCCCGTTGATCGGGGACGGACCTCCCCGGGTGGTGGGCCGGTCGCGGTGGGGGCACCTCCCGCCCGAAGGGTGATCCTCGCGCCCCTTCAGAGCTTCCGCAGGCGGACGCGCTGGACCTTGTGGTCGGGGCCCTTCCGGAGGATGAGGTCCGCGCGGCCGCGGGTGGGGGCGACGTTCTCGACGAGGTTCGGGCGGTTGATCGTGCGCCACAGGTGGCGGGCGTAGTCCAGCGCCTCCTCCTCGGGGACCTCCGCGTAGCGGCGGAAGTACGAGGACGGGTTCTGGAAGGCCGTCTCCCGCAGCTTGCGGAACCGCTGCAGGTACCACTGCTCGATGTCGTCCGGGCGGGCGTCCACGTAGATGGAGAAGTCGAAGAAGTCCGCGACCGCCACCCGCGTGCGGCCGTCCTGTCCGGGGAGGGCCGGCTGGAGGACGTTCAGGCCCTCGACGATCAGGATGTCCGGGCGGCGCACCTCCAGCCGCTCGTCCGGGACGATGTCGTAGACGAGGTGCGAGTAGACCGGCGCGGTGACCTGGTCCTTTCCTGACTTCACGTCAGCGACGAAGCGCGTCAGCGCCCTTCGGTCGTAGGACTCGGGGAAACCCTTGCGGGCCATCAGCCCGCGTCGGCGCAGTTCCGCGTTGGGGAGCAGGAAGCCGTCGGTGGTGACCAGCTCCACCCGGGGGTGGTCGGGCCAGCGGGCGAGCATCTCGCGCAGCAGGCGGGCCGTCGTGGACTTGCCGACGGCCACGCTGCCGGCCACCCCGATGACGAAGGGCGTGCCCGACTGGGTCGCGCTGTGCTCGCGGTTGTCCAGGAAGTCGTTGAGCGCGCCGCGCAGCTTGGCCGTGGCGGTGAAGTAGAGGTTCAGCAGGCGCGACAGCGGCAGGTAGACGTCCTGGACCTCCTGCAGGTCGATGACGTCGCCGAGGCCGCGCAGGCGCTCCAGCTCCTCTGCCGTGAGCGGCAGCGGCGTGCGCTCGTGCAGGGCGCTCCACTCGGCGCGGTCGAGGTCGACAAAGGGCGACGCGTCGGTGCGGCGTCCGGCTTCGAGGGTGGTGGGCACCGTCCTATTGTCCGATGTCAGCCTCATGTCAGCGGCGAGACATTCGTCTCAGCGTCATGTCAGCGACCCCCGGCAGCCTGGCTCCCGACAACGGATTCGAACAGAACGGGGGTCCGCGATGGACTACGCGATCCAGGCAGAGGGCCTGGTCAAGGCGTTCGGGAGTACCCGGGCGCTGGACGGGGTGGACCTGGTCGCCCGCACCGGGACGGTGCTGGGCGTGCTGGGGCCGAACGGGGCGGGCAAGACCACGGCCGTGCGGGTGCTGGCCACGCTGCTGCGGCCGGACGCCGGACGGGCGCTGGTCGGCGGCCGGGACGTCGTCCGCGAGGCGGGTGCGGTGCGCGCCCGGATCGGGCTGACCGGTCAGTACGCCTCGGTGGACGAGATGCTGACGGGCAGTGAGAACCTGCTGATGATCGGCCGGTTGCTGGGCCTGCCCCGGCGGGCGGCCAAGGCGCGGGCGGCCGAGCTGCTGGAGCGCTTCTCGCTGACCGACGCCGGGGGCAGGGCCGCCGGCACCTACTCCGGCGGCATGCGCCGCCGGCTGGACCTGGCCGCCTCGCTGGTGGGCAGGCCGCAGGTGCTGTTCCTCGACGAGCCGACGACGGGCCTGGACCCGCGCAGCCGCGGCGAGTTGTGGGACATCGTGCGCAACCTGGTCGCCGACGGCGTCACCGTGCTGCTGACCACGCAGTACCTGGAGGAGGCCGACCAGCTCGCCGACGAGATCGCGGTGGTCGACCACGGCCGGGTGATCGCCGGTGGCACGCCGGACCAGCTGAAGGCGCGGGTCGGCGGCCGGACGCTGGAGGTCCGCCCGGCACGGCCGGAGCAGCTGGACCTGGTGCACGCGCTGGTGTCCGAGCTGGCCGGCGACGCCGCGAGTGTCGACGGCGGGCTGGTCGGCGTCCCGGTCCGGGACGAGGCGCTGCTGGGCGCGGTGGTCCGGCGGCTGGAGGACGCGGGCGTGCCCGTGGGCGAGCTGGCGGTGCGCGGCGCCAGCCTGGACGAGGTGTTCCTGATGCTGACAGGTCGTCAGCAGGCGGCGGAGCCCGCCGAGACGGAGAAGGCGGGGGTCTGAGATGACGACTCTGGTGGGCGGACTGCAGAACACGGCCACGCTGGCGTGGCGGAACCTGGTCCAGATCAAGCACAACCCGATGGAGCTGATGGATCTCTCCATCCAGCCCATCATGTTCCTGCTGCTGTTCACGTACGTGTTCGGCGGCCAGATGTCCGGCTCGACGCACGCGTACCTCCAGTACGCGCTGGCCGGGATCATCGTGCAGAACGGGATCTTCGCGACGCTGAACACGGCGGTGGGCCTCAACTCCGATCTGCAGAAGGGGGTCTTCGACCGCCTCAAGTCGCTGCCGATCGCGCGCTCCGCGCCGCTGGCCGGGCGGGTGCTGGCGGATCTGGTGAAGCAGGTCTGGTCGCTGGTGCTGATGCTGTGCCTGGGCATGGTCCTGGGCTTCCGGCCGGACAGCGTGTTCGGGGTGCTCGGCGCGCTGGCCCTGATGATCGTCTTCGCGCTGGCGCTGTCCTGGATGAACGTGCTGATCGGGATGGTGGCGTCCAGCCCCGAGAAGGTGCAGATGATGGCCTTCGTGGTGATGTTCCCGCTGACGTTCTCGTCCAGTGCGTTCGTGTCGGTGAGCAGCATGCCCGGCTGGCTGCAGGCGTGGGTGAAGGTCAACCCGGTGACGGCGCTGGTGGACGCGATGCGGGCCCTCCTGAACGGCGGGGCGGTGGCGGCCCCGGTGACCCACACGCTGCTGTGGGCCGCGGCGCTGGCGGTTGTCTTCTTCCCCCTGGCCCTCAGGGCATATCAGCGGCGGTGAGTTGTACTGACCTCAGGGGCGCGGGGAACTGCAACCGACCACTCGGGGAGGTCCGACCCGTTGATGGGACGAACCTCCGTGGGTGGTGGGCTGGTCGCGCAGCTCCCCGCGCCCCTGGGGGCCTCCGGCCCTTATGGGAGGTGCCACTCACCGGTGGAGGGGAGTGGCGCCCAGGCTTCGGAGCAAGGGGGTGCGATCCGCGGAGCGGCCGGACGTGTAGGCCTCGTCGAAGGGGGCGTCGCCCAGTGCCTCGCGGGCCGCCGCTTCGATCGCGGCGCGGTCCGGCGAGGACAGGTCCGGCAGGCCGCGGAACAGATGGGCGGCCCCCAGCAGCTCCGCTGCCCTGCGGGGATCGCCCCGGCGCAGGGCCAGGTCGGCGTACGCCTGGACGGCGGACGCGGTCACCGGCCCGTCGAAGGCGTCCACCGCAGCCTGCACCGCGGCGCGGTGGTGGGTCTCGGCCTCGTCGAGCCGCCCGCAGGCGGCCTCCGCCATGCCCAGGGCGGACAGCAGCAGCGCCCGCACCTGGGGGATCGCCTGCGACCGCCGCCGGACCACCTCCAGGCCCTGCTCGACCAGACGGATCGCTTGCTCCGGGCGGCCGGTGCGACGGTAGGCGTCGGCCAGGGCGCTGTGGGTGGCGATGACCCGGGACCAACTGCCGTCCGCCATGGCCTCCTTGGCGGAGTCCTCAAGCTCCCTGACGCTGTCCTCGGTCAGCCCCGCCCGGGCGTGGCGGACGCCGACCAGGCGGGCGCGGTAGTCCTCGGAGTCGGCGCTCAGGCCCATCTCCTGCTCGTAGGAGATGGCCAGCTCCCAGAGCCGGACGGCCTCGTCCAGGTCGCCGCGCCACTGGGCGTACTCGGCCAGGCCGGAGCAGCAGAAGGCCTGGCCCCACAGGTCGCCGGCGACGCGGAACGCCTCCAGCCCGCGCCGCATGTACTCCTCGGACTCCTCCGCGCGACCGTCGTTCTGCAGCGCGTAGCCCATGAACATCAACGCGGTGGCCCGGAGCCAGGGGTCGGGCTTGTCCTGCAGCGCCCGGGCCGCGTCGTAGATCTCCCAGTCCCGCTGCTCGAACAGGGCCACGGCGATGTCCAGCGTGGGCAGCAGGGGGTGCGCGTCCGGATCGTCGAGGTGGCCCCGCAGCTCGCGGGCGCGGTAGATCAGCTGGAACGAGTCCTCCAACTGCCAACTGCTGTCCAGGGAGTACAGGGCGGTGATGGCGTAGGCCACCGCGCGCGGCAGGACCGGGACGTCGTCGGCGGGCAGGTCGAGGGCGCGGCGGACCAGCGGGAGGTTCTCGCCGCGTTCGCCGCGCCGCCACAGGTACCAGCCCAGCGCGGCGACGAGGCGGACGGCGGTCTCGGCGTCCCCGGACTCCACGGCGGTCCGCAGCGCGGCGATGAGGTTGTCGTGCTCGGCCAGGAACCGGGCGAGCCACTCGATCTGGCCGTGCCGGTAGAGCCGGGGCTCGCCCTCCTCGGCGAGCGCGAGGTACCAGGCGGCGTGGGCGGCCCGGGTGGCGGACGCCTGATCGGGCGTCAGTTTCTCGGCGGCGTAGACGCGGATGGTCTCCAGCAGCCGGTAGCGGCCGTCGGGGCCCAGGACCACCAGCGACTTGTCGACCAGCGAGGCCAGCAGGTCCAGGGTGTCCGGGCCGGGTACGACGCCCTCGACGGCCTCCAGCGTCGCGCCCCCCGAGAAAACGGACAGCCGTGCCAGCAGGGCGCGTTCGTCCACGTCGAGCAGCTCCCAGCTCCAGTCGATGACGGCGCGCAGGGTGCGGTGCCGGGGCAGGGCGGTGCGGCTGCCGCCGGTGAGCAGGGAGAAGCGCTGGGCCAGCCGTTCGGCGATGGCGGCCGGTTCGAGGGTGCGGGTGCGGGCGGCGGCCAGTTCGATGGCGAGGGGCTGGCCGTCGAGAGCCCTGCAGATGGTTAGGACGGCGGGCAGGTCCTCCTCGCCGGGCGTCCAGCCCGGCCTGACGGCGGCGGCGCGGTCCGCGAAGAGGCGGATGGCCGGGTACGCGAGCGCCTGCTCCGGCGTCAACCGGCGCTCGTCGGACGGCAGTCCGAGGGGATCGACCGGGTACAGCTGCTCGCCGGTGATGGCCAGCGGCTCGCGGCTGGTGGCCAGGATGCGCAGCCCCGGGCAGGACGCCAGCAGCCGGCCGGCCAGGTCGGCGGCGGCGCCGATGACATGCTCGCAGTTGTCGAGGAGCAGCAGCAGGTCGCGGGTGCCCAGGGCGTCGATGATCCTGTCGGTGGTCTCGGCCACGTGGTGGGCGCGGGCCGTCGTCGGCACGACCGACTCGCGCAGGTGCAGGGCGGCCAGGACGGTGCTGGGCACCTCGGCCGGGTTGCTGACGGGCGCGAGCTCGACCAGACGGACCGCGCCCGGCACGCCCCGGGCGGCCTCGACGGCGAGCCGGGTCTTGCCGGTTCCGCCGGGGCCGGTGAGCGTGACGAGCCGTGAACTGTCCAGCGTGGCACGGAGGGTGGCGAGATCCCGCTCCCGGCCGAGGAAGCTGGTGAGCGAGGCGGGCAGGTTGTTGCGCACGTCCCGGGCGGGCGGTGCGGTGGTGAGCGCCTGCTGGTGCGCTTCGCGCAGAAGCGGGGACGGGTCGGCGCCGAGCTCCTCGGCGAGCAGGGTGCGGGCCTCGTCGAACGCGGCGAGGGCCTCGGCGGTGCGTCCGGCCCGGTGCAGGGCCCGGATCAGCAGCGCCCGGGGCCGGTCGCGCAGCGGCTCGGCCGCGGTGCGGGCGGCGAGGTCGGGGAGGAGCGTCTCCGGGTCCTCGCCGGAGGCGAGTTGGGCTTCGAGCAGGTCCTCGGCGGCGTCGCGGCGCAGCGAGAGGAGGCGGGCCGCCTCGTCGGGGAAGGCGGGGAGGTCGGGGGTGTCGCCGTGCCAGGCCGCGAGGGCGGAGGCGGGATCGCCCGAGGTGGCCGCGGAGCGGAAGAAGTGGACGTCGATCTCGTCGGGGGAGAGGGCCAGGCGGTAGCCGGCGGGGGTGAGTTCGACGGACTCCCGTCCGAGGACGGTGCGCAGCCGGGAACTGAGGGCCTGGAGGGCGTTGGCCGGGTTCGCGGGAGCGGAGTCCGGCCAGATCACGTCGATGAGCGCCGTGGCGGAGACGGGGTGCGGCGCGGCGAGCGCCAGCGCGGTGAGCAGCGTGCGCAGACGGGCCCCGGGGAGCTGGGTCTCCCGCCCCCCGGCGTCACGGACCGTCAGGGGCCCCAGCAGTTCAATGCGCACAGGTGCATTCTGCCGAAGTCGCGCCCCCCGGGGGGCGCGGAGAATCCCAGCCCCAGCCCCCAGTCTGAGCCAGGACGCCCGGCGCCCGCCTCGCGCCCGCACCGGCCGGGGCCCGGACCCCCGGGCGGTGCACGCCTGAGCCATCGGCCGGGCAGGTCCGCCCCAGCCTCCGGCGGGGTGTGGCCGCGCTATGGCCTCCGGCCGAGGCCGGGCCTCTGGCCGGAACGCACGGGCCTTTGGCGGGGTTTGGCCGCCCTATGGTGTCCGGCGGGGGGTACCCGGGCCTTGGGCCGGAAGGCCCGAGTTTGGGGGCGTGCCCGACCTCCCGCCTTCGGCGGAGTGTTGGGCGTCCTACGGTCTGCCGCGGAGGCCGGCCTCCGGGCGGAACGCCCGGGCCTGCGGCTGGGCGTGACCGCCCCACGGCCTCCGGCCGGAGGACCGGGCCTTCGGTGGGCGTGGCCGCCCACGGCCTTCGGCCAAGGCGTGTCCGAGGCCGGGCCTCTGGCCTGAAGGCCCGAGCTCGGGCCTGCGGCCCGGCGGGGGCGGCGCCTCCGCCTTCGGGGGGCGGGGCCGCCCCACGGCCTTTGGCCGGGTGGGGCCGCCCCCGCGCTCGCNGGCGGCGCCTCCGCCTTCGGGGGGCGGGGCCGCCCCACGGCCTTTGGCCGGGTGGGGCCGCCCCCGCGCTCGCGGCACGGCTTGCCCGGGTCCACGCCTCTGGCCGGGTGGGGCCGAGCGCGGGCCTTCGGGCGGGCGGGGCGGCGCCTCCGCCTTCGGCCAAGGCGTGTCCGAGGCCGGGCCTCTGGCCTGAAGGCCCGAGCTCGGGCCTGCGGCCCGGCGGGTTGGGGCGCCCCACGGCCTTTGGCCGGGTGGGGCCGAGCCCGCGCTCGCGGGAGGGCTTGCCCGGGTCCACACGCCTTTGGCCAGGTGGGGCCGAGCCTGGGCCTGGGGCCGGAGGGCTAACGCGGGCCCTCGGCGGAGGGGGCGGGGGCGGGCTGGCGTCCCTCGGAGGCGGGGCGTAGGGCGTGCACGAAGGCTCGGGCGCGGGTGGTGAGGTCGGGCCAGGCGGAGGTGGAGACGGACAGTGGGGGCACGACGTCGCTGCCGGCGCAGACGGCGATCGCGCCGGAGGAGAGGAAAGCCGCCGCGTTGGCGGCGTTGACGCCGCCGGAGGCGACGAGGGGGACGCCGGGGAAGGGGCCGTGGAGGTCCTTGAGGTAGGCGGGGCCGAAGGCGCGGGCGGGGAAGATCTTGACGGCTGCCGCGCCCAGGTCCACGGCCTGGGCCACCTCTGTCGGGGTGAGCGCGCCCATGACGACGGGCACGCCCCGGCGGTGGGCGACCTCCGCGACCTCCGCTCGCAGGCCGGGGGTGACCAGGAACGACGCCCCCGCGTCGACCGCCGCGTGGGCCTGGTCCGCCGTCAGGACCGTGCCCGCCCCGACCCGGTGGCCGGCGTCCGCCGCCCGCGCCAGATGGGCCGTCACGTCCGGTGTGGTGAAGGTGAGTTCCGTGCAGCCGATGCCGCCTTCGGCCAACGCCGCGCACAGCTCGGCCGCGTCGGCTATCGCGGGGGCGCGGACCACCGCGATCACCGGGTCGGCGGTGAGCTGCCGGATCAGTGGGGGAGTCATACGGTGGTCCCTCTCTCGTTGCGGCGCAGGGTGCGGCCGGGCAGGGCGCCCGTGGGGCGCCCGTCGCGCAGGACGGGGACGCCGCCGAGCAGGACGGTGTGGATGCCGACGGCGGGTCGCCTCGGCTCCTCGAAGGTCGCGGCGTCCCGGACCGTCTCGGGGTCGAAGAGCACCAGGTCCGCGTGGTGGCCGGGGCGGACAACCCCGCGGCGGTCCAGGCCGAGGCGTCGGGCTGGGCGGCCGGTCATCCGGGCGACGGCCTGCTCCAGCGTCAGTACGCCCAACTCCCGGACGTAGTGGCCGAGGTAGCGCGGGAAGGTGCCCCAGGCCCGGGGGTGCGGACGGGCGCCGGTGAGCAGGCCGTCGCTGCCGGCGCAGTGGGCGCGGTGCCGCATGATCGCGCGCACGTTCTCCTCGTGTCCGACGTGCTGCAGGATCGTCGTCCCCAGCCGGTCGCGGACCAGCAGGTCGAGGAAGGCGTCGGTGCCGCTCCCGCCCCGCTCCGCCGCCAGCTCGGCGACCGTCCGGCCGACGCAGGGCGCCAGCTCCGGGGCGCGGACGCCGGAGATCTGCACCGTGGTCCAGTCGGCGGTGACGCCGTGGCAGCCGTCGCTGCCGGTCCGGTCCATCGCCGTGCGGATGCGCTCCCGGGCGTCCGGGTCGGCCAGCCGGTGCAGGGTGGCGTCCGGGCCGCCCTCGGTGGCCCAACTGGGCAGCAGCGCGGCCAGGGTGGTCGATCCGGGCAGGTAGGGGTAGCTGTCCAGGGTGACGTCCAGGCCCTCGTCCAGGGCGGCGTCCACCAGTGCGAGGAGGTCCCCGGCCCGCCCGGCGTTGACGTCGAAGTTCATGGTGGCGTGGGTGAGGTGGACCGGGCAGCCGGAGCGGCGGGCGATCTCCAGCATCTCGGCGTAGCCCTCCAGCGCCCCGGCGCCGTAGGAGCGCTGGTGCGGCGCGTGGAAACCGCCGAAGCCGGCCACCACCCGGCAGAGTTCGACCAGTTCGCCGGTGCCGGCGTACATGCCGGGCGTGTAGCTGAGCCCGCTGGACATGCCGACCGCGCCCTCGCGCAGGCCGGTTGCCAGGAGTTCCTGCATGCGCGTCAGCTCCCGTCCGGTGGGCGGCCGTTGCTCCCAGCCCAGGACCAGGGCGCGCAGGCTGCCGTGCGGGACCAGGTAACAGGCGTGCACGCCGAGGCCGCCGGAGTCGAGGCGGTCGAGGTACTCGCCGACGCCGCGCCAGTTCCAGTCGAGGTCCGCCGGATCGCCGTTCCAGCCGGCGAGTTGGCGGCGCAGCGCGGGCAGCGTGGTGTCGTCGACGGGGGCGTAGGAGAGCCCGTCCTGGCCGAGCACTTCGCAGGTGACGCCCTGGGTGACCTTGGCGGGCTGGCTGGGGTCCTGGAGCAGTGCCAGGTCGGAGTGCGCGTGCAGGTCGACGAAGCCGGGGGCCAGGACCAGCCCGTCGGCCTCGACGGCGCGAGCCGCGGAGAGTCCGCGGCCGATCCCGGAGACCAGCCCGTCGGTGACGGTGACGTCCGCGCGGTACTGGGGCGCGCCGGTGCCGTCGACGACGGTAGCGCCCCGGAACACCAGGTCCGCCATCGCCGCCTCCAAGATCATGATTGCAGTATGTGCAACGTGCATTGCGAGGAATGCGCGCAGAGTTCTAGCATCGCGCCGGACAGCAGGTCAACGGCGTCGAACGAGGGGGCGGGCATGGTGGACGCGGCGCTGCCGCAGGCGGTCTGCCTGGGCGAGTCCATGGCGGTGCTGCTGCCCGAGCAGCCCGGCCCGCTGGACGCGGTGGGCGGGTTCCGCAGCGCGGTCGGCGGAGCCGAGTCCAACACCGCCTGCGTGCTGGCCGGGCTGGGCGTGCCCAGCGCCTGGATCAGCCGGGTCGGCGCCGACGGCTTCGGGCGGCGGCTGACCGGCGAACTGGCGGCGCGCGGGGTGGACGTCTCCGCCGTCGCGGTGGACCCGCACCGGCCCACCGGCCTGTACGTCAAGGAGACCGGCGGCAGCGCCCACCCGCACGACCTCGGCGCCGGGCGCAGCCGCCTGCACTACTACCGCGCCGGTTCCGCCGCCTCCGCCCTCTCGCCCGAGCTGCTGGCCGACCCGGCCGCCGCCCGGCTGATCGGCGCCGCCCGGCTGCTCCATCTGAGCGGGATCACCCCGGCCCTGTCGGACAGCTGCCTCGCCCTGGTCCGCGCCCTGCTCGCGCTGCCCCGGAACGGACGCACCGTCAGTTTCGACCTGAACTGGCGGCCCGCGCTGTGGCGCGACCGGGATCCGGCCCTGCTCCGGAACCTGCTGGACGCCGCCGACGTCGTGCTCCTCGGGGCCGACGAGGCCGAGGCCGCCCTGGGCACCGGGGACCCTGGGGAGCTGCGGGCGCTGCTGCCCCGGCCGCGCTCCCTCGTCGTCAAGCAGGACGCCCACGTCGCGACCGCGCTGGACCGGGACGGCACGGTCACCGTCCAACCCGCCCTCCGCGTCGAGGTGGTGGAGCCCACCGGGGCCGGCGACGCCTTCGCCGGCGGCTACCTGGCCGGGCTGCTGCACGGCCTCGACCAGCGCGGCCGGCTGCGCCTCGGTCACCTGGCCGCCGCCTGCGCGCTGACCTCGCCCGGCGACCAGGGCCGCGCCCCGGACGCCGCAAGCGCCGAGGCGCTGCTCGCCGCCACCGAGGCGCAGTGGGCGGCGCACGTCGTCCGCGCGCCCGAGCCCGCCGGGGAGTGCGTATGAGCCAGACGGTGTCCCGCGCGCTGCGGCTGCTGGCCGAACTCGGCGAGGGCGAGCGCACCCTGGACCAGCTCGCGGAGGCGCTGGGCGTCCACAAGACCACCGCGCTGCGGCTGCTGCAGAGCCTGGAGCAGGACCGCTTCGTGCACCGCGACTCCGCCTTCCGCTACCACCTGGGCGCGGGTCTGTTCGCCCTCGCCTCCCTGGCCCTGGAGCAGCGGCCGATCCGGCGCATCGCAGCGCCCCACCTGGCCGAGCTGAACGCGGCCACCGGGCAGACGGTGCACCTGGCCGCCCTGGAGGCCGGCGAGGTCGTCTACATCGACAAGTACGACTCGCGGCACCCAGTGCGGATGTACTCGCGGATCGGGCTGCGCGCCGGCCTGCACAACACCGCCGTCGCCAAGGTGCTGCTGGCCGGTCTGCCGCTCGCCGAGCGGCGGCGGATCGCGCGGGGCATCGACTACGTCCGCTCCACCGAGCGCACCCTGACGGACCCTCAGGCGCTGCTGGCGGAGCTGGAGCGGGTGGCGGAGCAGGGCTGGGCCGAGGACCGCGCCGAGCACGAGTCCTTCATCAACTGCGTCGCCGCCCCGGTGCGCGACGCCTCCGGCAGGGTCGCCGCGGCGGTGTCGGTCTCCGTCCCCGACGTCGTCCTGCCGTACGACCAGGTGCTGGAGCTGCTGCCGCAGCTGCTGGCCACCGCCCGGGCCGTGTCCGCGGACGCCGGGTACGTCCCACCCGCCACCCGTGAAGGACTGTGAGATGAGCGACAAGACCGAGGTCCGGACCACCGGGGCGCCCGCCCCCGCCTGGCTGTTCTCTCAGGGCGTCCGGAAGGGGCCGATCCTCCAGGTCTCCGGCCAGGGCCCGCAGGACCCGGCGACGGGCGAGTACCTCCACCCCGGCGACGTCGCGGCGCAGACCCGGAGGACGCTGGCGAACGTCAAGGCGATCCTGGAGGCCGGCGGCGCGAGCGTGGACGATGTCGTAATGTTCCGGGTGTATCTGACGACCCGTGAGCACTTCGCGGCGATGAACGAGGCCTACGCCGAGTTCATCGCCGAGAACATCCCCGAGGGCGGGGTCCGGCCCTGCCGCACCACCGTCTTCGTCGAGCTGCCGCAGGAGCCGATGCTGGTGGAGATCGACGCGCAGGCCGTCGTCGGCTGACCCGCCGCGCTGGGCCGAACGGCCCCACCCCGGACGCCCTCGTGGCGAACAGGTGAACGGAAGGCATTTAGGCTTCTGCCTCATGTGCGGAATCGTTGGTTATGTAGGCACCCAGCAGGCGCTCGACGTCGTGCTGGCCGGCCTGAGGCGACTGGAGTACCGGGGCTACGACTCGGCGGGCGTCGCGGTGCAGACCCCCGCGGGGGACCTGGACCTCGCGAAGAAGGCGGGCAAGCTCGCCAACCTGGAGAAGGAACTGGCCGAGCACCCGCTGGCGGAGGGCACCGTCGGCATCGGCCACACCCGCTGGGCCACCCACGGCGGTCCCACCGACGCCAACGCCCACCCCCACACGGGTGCCGCCGGGCGCGTGGCCGTGGTGCACAACGGCATCATCGAGAACTTCGCCCGGCTCCGCGCCGAGCTGGCGGAGCGCGGGCGGCAGTTCAGCTCCGAGACGGACACCGAGACCGTCGCCCACCTGCTCGCCGAGGCCGTCGAGGCGCAGCAGGCGGCCGGGACCGAGGTGGACCTGGCCGAGGCCATGCGCGGCGTCTGCCGGCAGCTGGAGGGCGCGTTCACCCTGGTGGCCACCCACGCCGACGCCCCCGGCGTCGTCGTCGGCGCCCGCCGCAACTCGCCGCTGGTCGTCGGCGTCGGCGAGGGCGAGTACTTCCTCGCCTCCGACGTGGCCGCGTTCATCGAGCACACCCGCGAGGCCGTCGAACTGGGCCAGGACCAGGTCGTGGAGCTGAGCCGCGAGGGCGTCGCGGTCACCGACTTCCACGGCGAGCCGGGCGAGGTCCGCGAGTACCACGTGGACTGGGACGCCTCGGCCGCCGAGAAGGGCGGCTACGACTACTTCATGCTCAAGGAGATCGCCGAGCAGCCCAAGGCCGTCGCCGACACCCTCCTCGGCCGGATCGACGCCGAGGGCCGGCTGACCCTGGACGAGCTGCGCATCGACGACAGCGTGCTGCGCGAGGTCGACAAGGTCGTCATCGTGGCCTGCGGCACCGCCTTCCACGCGGGCCTGATCGCCAAGTACGCCATCGAGCACTGGGCCCGCATCCCCTGCGAGGTCGAGGTCGCCAGCGAGTTCCGCTACCGCGACCCGATCATGGACCAGCAGACCCTGGTCATCGCCATCTCGCAGTCCGGCGAGACCATGGACACCCTGATGGCCCTGCGCCACGCCCGCGAGCAGGGCGCGAAGGTGCTGGCCATCTGCAACACCAACGGCTCGACCATCCCGCGCGAGTCCGACGCCGTGCTCTACACGCACGCCGGCCCGGAGGTGGCGGTCGCCTCCACCAAGGCGTTCCTGACCCAGCTGGTCGCCTGCTACCTGGTCGCGCTCTACCTGGGCCAGGTGCGCGGTACCAAGTGGGGCGACGAGATCTTCGAGGTGATCCGGCAGCTGGCCGACGCCCCGAAGCAGGTCGAGCAGGTGCTGGAGACCATGGAGCCGGTCCGCGAGCTGGCCCGCTCCCTCGCCGACGCCCCGGCCGTGCTGTTCCTCGGCCGCCACGTGGGCTACCCGGTGGCGCTGGAGGGTGCGCTCAAGCTCAAGGAGCTCGCCTACATGCACGCCGAGGGCTTCGCCGCCGGCGAGCTCAAGCACGGCCCGATCGCCCTGATCGAGGAGGGCCTGCCGGTCGTCGTGGTGGTCCCCTCGCCGCGCGGGCGCTCGGTGCTGCACGACAAGATCGTCTCCAACATCCAGGAGATCCGCGCCCGTGGCGCGAAGACCCTGGTCATCGCGGAGGAGGGCGACGAGGCGGTGGTGCCCTACGCCGACCACCTGGTCCGCATCCCGGCCACGCCGACGCTGCTGCAGCCCCTGGTGGCCACGGTGCCGCTGCAGGTCTTCGCCTGCGAGCTGGCCACGGCCAAGGGCCACGAGGTGGACCAGCCCCGCAACCTGGCCAAGTCCGTGACGGTGGAGTGAGAGCGGGGCCGTCCGGCCCTTTCGGCTCACGATCCGTCAGGATGGAAGCCCCGGCGCGCAGTTCGCAGTCCGCGCCGGGGCTTCCGGCTGTCTGAGGGGACTGGTGCTCGTGATCATCGGAGTCGGTATCGACGTCGCGGAGATCTCCCGCTTCGACGCGGCGCTGCGGCGTACGCCGGGGATGGCCGAGCGCCTGTTCACCGAGCCCGAGCTGCACCTGCCCTCGGGCGAGCGGCGCGGCGTCGCCTCGCTGGCGGCCCGGTTCGCCGCGAAGGAGGCCCTGGCGAAGGCGCTGGGCGCGCCGCCCGGACTGCTGTGGACGGACGCGGTGGTGCACACGCAGCCGTCCGGTCAGCCCGTCCTGGAGGTCCGCGGGACCGTGGCCGCGCGGGCCGAGGAGTTGGGCGTCCGCTCGTGGCACCTCTCGCTCAGCCACGACGCGGGCGTAGCGTCGGCCGTGGTGATCGCCGAGGGCTGAGGAGGAGTCCCCCGCCATGCGTTCTGCACACCCTGTGGACAACGTCCGGGCCGCGGAAGCCGCCCTGATGTCCCGCCTTCCGGACGGCGAACTCATGCAACGCGCCGCCGCCGCCCTCGCCAGCACCTGCGCCGACCTGCTCCGCGGCGGCCCGGCGGCCCGCGGCCCAGGCGCTGGGGGCACGGCTTCCGGCACGGCGGGCGCCGCGTCGGCCGGGGGGCCGGACTCCGCCCCGGTCCCCGGCTGCGGGGCCGATCCGTCCTCGCAGGCCGCCTTCGGCTCGGCCCGCCGTGCGGGGGCCGGTCGGGGGCGTCGACGAGGCGGGGGCGTGTACGGGAGCAGGGTGGTGCTTCTGGTCGGGAGCGGGGACAACGGAGGGGACGCGCTGTTCGCGGGGGCGCGGCTGGCACGGCGGGGGGCGCGGGTCCGGGCGCTGCTGCTCGCGCCCGAGCGGGCGCACCGCGCCGGGCTGGAGGCCCTGCTCGCCGCAGGCGGACGGGTGGTGACGGAGCATCAGCAGCCGTTCGCCCGCGCCGATCTGGTCCTGGACGGCATCACCGGTATCGGCGGCCGCGGCGTCCTGCGGCCGGACGCCGCCCGGGCGGGCCGGGCCGCCGAGGACTCGGGCGCGCTGATCGTGGCCGTGGACCTCCCCTCCGGCGTGGACGCCGACACCGGCGAGGTCCACGGTGAGGCCGTCCGCGCCGACGTCACCGTCACCTTCGGCACGCACAAGCCCGGCCTGCTCGTGGACCCCGGCGCGGCCCACGCGGGCGTGGTCCGGTTCGTCGACATCGGGCTGGCGCCCGCCGAACTCGGCACCCCCGCCGCCGTCGCGTTCCAGCACCACGACATCGCCGCCCTGCTGCCCCGGCCCACGCCCGAGAGCGACAAGTACCGCCGTGGCGTCGTCGGCATCGCGGCCGGGTCCGGCCGCTACCCCGGGGCCGCCGTGCTCGCCGTCAGCGCCGCGCTGCACGGCGGCGCGGGCGCCGTCCGCTACGCGGGCAGCGCCGCCCGGGACGTGGTCCGGGCCCGGCCGGAGACGCTGGTCACCGAGGGCGGGCCCAAGGACGCCGGACGGGTGCAGGCCTGGGTCGTCGGCCCCGGCCTCGCCGACGGTCCGCTCGCGGAGCAGACCCTGGACGAGGTGCTCGCCGCGGACGTCCCGGTCCTGGTCGACGCCGACGGCCTGCGCCTGCTCGCGCGGCGCGGGACCGCGCCCGCCCGCGCGCTGCTCACCCCGCACGCGGGCGAGGCGGTGGCGCTGCTCGCGGGTGTGGGCACGGGAGTGACGCGGGATCAGGTCGAGGCCGCCCGGCTGCCGTTCGCGCGGCTGCTGGCCCGGCGCTACGGCTGCGCCGTGCTGCTCAAGGGCTCCACCACCGTCATCGCCTCCCCCGACCCGTCCGTCCCGGTCCGGATCAACCCGACCGGTACCTCCTGGCTGGCGACGGCCGGGAGTGGGGACGTCCTCTCCGGCCTGGCCGGCTCCCTGCTCGCCGCCGGGCTCGACCCGCTGGACGCCGGGACCGTCGCCGCCTACCTGCACGGCCTGGCCGGCCGGGGCGACGCCCCGGTGACCGCCACGGAGGTCGCGGCCCGGCTGCCCGAGGTCTGGCGGGCGGTCGCGCTGCGCGGGGCCCGCTGATCACAGCTCGGAAACGCCTGCAACCTAATCCCGGCCTGCAGAGTCAACCCTGGTGAGGGCAGACGCCTCTGCCCGTCGAGGCCGAGTCCCCTGTTGAGGAAGGCGGACGAGTTGACGTTCACCAAGACCCGGGCGGGTGCGCTGGCCCTGGCCACCACCGCGATGCTGGGCATCGGCACCGTGGGCGCCGCGGGGACGGCGGAGGCGGCGTCCAAGCCCGCCTGCCCGACGAACATCGGCCGCGTGGCCTGTGTGGACCTGACCCACCAGAAGCTGTGGATCCAGGTCAACAAGAAGATCGTGTTCGGACCGGTGACCGTGCGCACCGGCCGCAAGGGATACGTCACCCGGACCGGTACCTGGCACATCTACCTGCGCGAACGGAACCACTGGTCCACGCTCTACCACGTCAACATGACGTACACCCAATTCTTCTCGGGCGGCGAGGCCATCCACGGCGTCAGCATCCCGCTGTCCACCCCGCCCGGCTCGCACGGCTGCGTCAACATGACCGACAAGGACGCGGCCAAGGTGTGGAACATCCTGCGCAAGGGCGACACCGTCAAGATCTTCGGCCGCAAGCCGGGCACCTGACGGAGACCGTGGCACGGTCGCGCCGCGCCCCCGGCGGGGCCGTGCCACGGGTCTGGGAGACTGGTGGGCGATGAACAACGTGATGCGAGCCGAAGCCGTCGTCGACCTGGGCGCCCTGCAGCAGAACCTGCGCAGCCTCCGGGCCCGCGTCGGCTCGGCCGAGGTGATGTCCGTGGTCAAGGCCGACGCCTACGGCCACGGCGCGCTCCCCGTCGCCCGGGCGGCGCTGGCCGCGGGCACCCGCTGGCTCGGCGTCGCCAAGCCGGAGGAGGCGCTGGCGCTGCGCGCGGGCGGGATCGCGCCCGAGCAGGCGCGCATCCTGTGCTGGCTGTGGACGCCCGCCGCGCCCTGGGCGGAGTGCGTGGCCGCCGACGTGGACATCACCGTCTCCGGCGTCTGGGCACTCGGCCGTGTCGCCGAGGCGGTGCGGGCGGCCGGCCGGCCGGCTCGGGTGCAGCTCAAGGCCGACACCGGCCTCGGCCGGAACGGCGCACAGCCCCACGACTGGCCCGAACTCGTCTCCGCCGCCCGGAGGTTGGAGCGGGAGGGGCTGATCCGGGTGACCGGCCTCTGGTCCCACTTCGCCTGCGCCGACGAGCCGGGGCACCCCTCCATCCAGGCCCAGCTGGACGCCTTCCACGAGGCGCTGCGGGTCGCCGAAGCCGCGGGCGTCCAGCCCGAGGTGCGGCACATGGCCAACTCCCCGGCCACGCTGACCCTTCCGGAGGCGCACTTCGACCTGGTCCGGGCCGGGATCGCGCAGTACGGCCTCTCACCGTCCCCGGAGCTGGGCACCCCGGCCGACTTCGGCCTGCGTCCGGTGATGACGTTGCAGGCCCCGGTCGCCTCCGTGAAGACCGTGCCCGCCGGACACGGCGTCAGTTACGGCCACACGTACGTCACTCCGGGCCGCACCACGCTCGCGCTGGTGCCGCTGGGCTACGCGGACGGCATCCCGCGCCATGCCAGCAGCACCGGACCGGTGCTGCTGGGCGGCAAGTGGCGGACCATCGCCGGCCGGGTGGCCATGGACCAGTTCGTGCTGGACCTGGGCGGGGACGCGGCCGAGGTGGGCGAGGCGGCCATCCTGTTCGGCCCCGGCGACCAGGGCGAGCCCACGGCCGAGGACTGGGCGCGGGCCTGCGGCACCATCTCCTACGAGATCGTCACCCGCATCGGCGGCCGGGTCCCGCGCCGCTACGTGGAGGCGTAGGACCCGATGGCGTCGGACGTCGTGGACGAGGTGCGCGCTGCCGCCGGCTCGGTGATCGGTGACGTGGCGTCAGGCCGCTGGCGCCGCGCGGGCCTGGTGGGACTCTCGCTCGGCGTCGTGGCGGCCGGGGCGGCCGCGGGCGTGGCCATCGAGCGGATGACGGTCAACCGCGACATGCGCCGCCGCGCGGAGCGCGAGGTCGACGCGGCCAGCCCCTACGGCACCCTGCACGGCCCCGCCTGGCCGGTGTCCGCGCCGGACGGCACGGTCCTCCACGCCGAACTCGACGGCACCGCCTGGCCCGACGGCCGTCCGCCCGCACCGCCGCGCCCGGCCCCGGAGCTCGCCG
>NZ_JBHSQJ010000139.1:0-236 GCF_042658505.1 Streptacidiphilus monticola
ATATTCCCGCATCAGCTCCGCTTTCAGCTTCTCGTTCACCGCGCTTTCCCCGTGCCGCTCGCTGACCACCTCAATCATCGCGTTAATCTGCTCCGGTGAGCACTTCCCGGCATCAACCACCTGCACACCGTTCTCGATGGCGAACCGCTCCACCTTTCGATAGAGGTAATCACACAGCTTCATTCCTGTGGGTTTGTCCCGTTCCCATTGCGGATTTTCACCGGTGAAAAAGTACG
>NZ_JBHSQJ010000139.1:280-560 GCF_042658505.1 Streptacidiphilus monticola
GGGCCCGGTCGACAAAACAGAAAACATACGCCCCGGTCTGCCAGGCGAGCACCACCATGTCTTCCAGATGCTCGCTGGTTGGCATAATGCAGCGCTCGCCGTCTTTGTCTTCCACGTCCTCAATAAATACCATGTACAGCGCCATAATCCCTCACTCCGTTGTCATAAATTTAAAGCACGCGAACAGCCTCTCCCGGTCCAGCTCCACCGTTTTGCGGGCCTCGCCGGTCTGTGGATTCACGATTTCATCCACCGCCAGAATCGCCCGCTGTACCCGGAC
>NZ_JBHSQJ010000140.1:0-235 GCF_042658505.1 Streptacidiphilus monticola
CTTTTTGTGCGACGGGCAGTCGCACCTAGTGTAGATTACTACACTGAACTAACTTTTAAAGGATTGGAGTACGATACCGTTGGTAAACACGACTCTATAAATCCTGGAAGGTAAGTTTTCTCGAAGGTGAAAGTCCTTCCGCCAGAGTGCTGATACAACTGGCGAAGACTAATCTAGGGCATTATCGCGAGGTAATGTCTGAAGGAGATGCGGAAAATCGAGAGACCCGTAGTCA
>NZ_JBHSQJ010000140.1:313-1711 GCF_042658505.1 Streptacidiphilus monticola
ACATGCAGACCCAAATGCAGAAGTGTAAAGGTACAGCGGCGCGATAAGCTGGTGACCATCCGAAAATAATGGGAAACCCTTAATTGACAGCTAATCCATGAATCAGCTGATTAGTTGTAGCTTACTGTGTGATGGTACTGGGTATGTATGGAAGGAAGGTGTGAAGACCCCGTGAGACCTCTGTCTTACCAAATCAGGACAGTCAAATATAAGGGTAATCCGAAATTTTGGCTGTGGACAGAGGAGTCAGACGTTCCCATAGTACGGAAGTAGTGTATTGACAAAACAATACATGAACGGAAGGGGAGCGACCTCGTGGTTCGACACAACTAAATATGTGGCATGGCAACAGATACTGTTACTTCGGTAAAAACAATCTGAAGGGACACATTGAAAGGTGTGGAATAAGCATTGAATCAATCATTGAAATTTAAATGGCATAGTATTTATGGCCAAATTCTGTTTGACCGTAAGTTAAAGGCAGCTTGGGAAAAGGTTGAGTCAAATAAAGGCGCGGGCGGTATAGATGGTGAAACGATTGAAAGTTATCGTTACAGGCTCGATGAAAATCTTGATGCCTTACTCCAAAAGTTAAGAAGGAAAGAATACAAGCCATCGCCAGTCAGACGCGAGTACATTAAGAAAAAGAATGGAAAGCAACGCCCACTAGGTATACCAAATATCGAAGACCGTATTGTCCAACAAGCAGTAGTGGATGTCATCAGTCCAAAATGTGAAAAGGAAATCTTTCATAAATGGTCATGTGGTTATCGGCCAAATAAGGGTCCTGATCGTGTGATGCAGATTATCCTAGCGAATATAGAACAAGGATATCATTACATTTATGATGCAGACATCAAGGGATTCTTTGACAATATCCCACACAAAAAGCTGATGACCATACTTAACAAGTATATCGCGGACGGCACGGTGCTAAATATGATTTGGGATTGGCTAAAAGCTGGATACATGGAAGAGGGAAAACACTATAAAACCAATCTCGGGACAGTTCAAGGCGGCGTCATATCACCACTTCTGGCTAATATATTTCTTAATGAATTGGACTGGACTTTCGCGGAACATAAGATTCGCTTTGTCCGGTTCGCAGACGATTTCCTTCTCTTCACTAAGACAAGAGAGGACATTGAAAAAGCTGCGGAGATTACAAAGTCAAAGCTGGAAGAACTGGGTCTCCAAATTTCGGCCGAGAAAACGAGAATTGTGGACTTTCATGATGATGACTTTGACTTTTTGGGATTCACCTTTGGACATTGGAGACAACGAAAGAAAGACGGAAAACCATATTATACAGCCCAGCCCGAACAGAGTGCATGGAAAGATTTTCGACAGAAAATCAAGGCAAAAACGAGAAAGACTCTAACATTAAGCAAAGAAAAA
>NZ_JBHSQJ010000140.1:1736-2357 GCF_042658505.1 Streptacidiphilus monticola
ATACGCGGAAAAGTGAATTACTTTCATACGATACACAAAGCTATACAGTTAAATGCCCAATACGGCATAGGCAGCCATTGCTTCTATAAAACTTTTGGCAAAGAGTTGCAGGCCATTGATGGTTATATAAGAAAAAGGCTACGTGTAGCTATGATACATGACCATCCAAGCCAAAGAAAAGGATGGAAAATGACAAGAAAATGGAATAACGAATTTTACGTCCGAATTGGTCTTATCCCTGCGTATTGGTACTTCTACCACAAAATTTACGGGTTTACGCTGGAAAGTTACATCCAGCGAATGAACCAGACTCAACAAGCCAAACAGAAAAGAACCATAGCTAGAGCAAAAGAAACCGGTCAGGAATACTTTACTCCTGACCGGTTACGAAAAATGAATGCCAGCCAACGATTAGTAACTGATTGATAAGCAATGTAACACGCTGGTAAGCCGTATGCCTTAATAGGGCACGTGCGGTTTGATGAGGGGGTAGCCTTGAGAAAGGTTACCCTACTCTATTTAAATCAAAAGATACACAAATTTTTAACAACGTCAGAAAGTATAAATTATGGATGACCTTATAAGTAAAACTAAGCTTTCACTATAAAGATTTGGTGAAAG